>JBGOUW010000106.1:0-11581 GCA_041477755.1 Binatia bacterium | reverse complement strand
CCAACGAGACGGTATTCAACCTGACCGAGCTGCCGCGCCGCTTGGCGGTGATCGGCGGCGGGCCGATTGGCTGCGAGTTGTCGCAAGCGTTTCGGCGTTTGGGGTCAGAGGTCACGATCATCGAGATGGCGCCGCAGTTCCTCGTCCGCGAAGATCCCGACGCCGCCAAGATCCTCGCCGACACCTTCCAGCGCGAAGGCATTCACGTGAAACTCAACACCGCGCTGGCGTGCGTGACCCGCGCGGGGAACGACAAGGTCCTCCATCTCACCAACGGCAACGCCACGGAGACCTTGGCCGTCGACGAGATCCTCGTCGGCGTCGGACGCGCGCCCAACGTCGAGGGACTCAACCTCGAAGGCGTGGGCGTGAAATACAGCAAGCGCGGAGTCGAGGTAAATGACAATTTGCAGACCACGAATCCGCGCATCTACGCGGCCGGCGACATCTGCATGGACACCAAGTTCACCCACGCCGCGGACTTTGCCGCCCGCATCGTGATTCAGAACGCGCTGTTTTTCGGCCGCAAGAAGCTCAGCGGTCTGGTGATGCCGTGGTGTACCTACACCGACCCGGAGATCGCGCATGTCGGGATGTACGAACGCGATGCGACGCAGCGGGGGATTGCGGTCGACACGTTCATCATGCCGCTGCGCGAAGTCGATCGCGCGGTGGCCGACGGGGACGAGGACGGGTTTGCGAAGATTCACGTCAAGCAGGGCACCGATCAGATATTGGGCGCGACCGTGGTGGCGCGGCATGCCGGAGAGATGATCAACGAGATCACTCTGGCGATCGTCGGCAAGATCGGCCTCGGCACCATCGCCAACGTCATTCATCCGTATCCAACTCAGGCCGAGGCCATCCGCAAACTCGGCGACGCCTACAACCGCACGCGACTGACGCCGTTCGTCAAACGCTTGTTCCAGCGCTGGTTGGCATGGACCCGCTAGGAAGCTGCACCATGACTTGCAAAGGGCTCACCGATTTCATCGCGGACTACGTGGAAGGCGACCTGCCGCCGCTGCTGCGCACCACCTTCGAAGAGCACCTCGCCGCGTGTCCGGAGTACGTGGCATATCTGACGAGTTATCGTGAGACCATTGCGCTCGGTCGAGCGGCCGCGACTTCGTCCGACGGCTCAGTCCCCGAGGAACTTATGCGAGCGATTGTGCAGCTACGCGCGGCGGCGCGCGTCGTACATCGCAAGTCCGTGGCGGGCGTCGACGATCCCTGGAGTCGATTAGGCACGGGCACTCGCAGTCTGACGTCCCCGCCACCCTGGATCATTCCGGGAAATCCAAGACGGACCGTCTATACGACGCGGGCAAACCGCCTGTCAGCGTCGCGGCGAGGTACGCGTCGGCGATGGATGCCCATTGCGCGTGGCATCGCGCTCAGGCCGCTGATCGACGCACTGCTGCATCGCGCCGTGGACGGCGCGTCGGCGGTCAGATTGCTGCCCGCCCCGGAAGGGCGGGGGCGGTGAGTTCGATCCCCTGATCCGGCGCGGTGAGGTCGCAGTGAAGCGCGTAGCGCGTGAGCTCAACGCGGTTGCGCACGCCGAGCTTGTGAAAGATGTGGTTGAGGTGGGTCTTCACCGTGAACTCGCTGACGAACAACTTGTGGCTGACTTCGGTGTTGCGCAGCCCGAGGGCGACGTGGCGGACCACCTCACGCTCACTCGGCGTCAACGGATCGGCAAATCGGTGTTGAAGAGTCTCGAGCACCTGTGACTGGAGGTCCGCCGGCAACCACGTGTCCCCTTTGACGGTTGCCTCGATGGCGGCGAGCAGTGTGGAAACTGCCTCGTGCTTGAAGACAATCGCCCGAGCCCCCAAGCGTAGCGCCCTCAACGCTTCGCCCGCCTCCTGACTGGCGGTGACCACAATCACCGCCGTGCGCCGAGATAACGCGGCGAGGTCGTCGAGCGCGTTGCGCTCCATATGGAGATCCAAGAGGAGCAAGTCACACGAGGTGCGGCTCACCACATCAATCAGCCCGTGCAGACGATCTGCTTCAGCGACGATCGAAAAATTCGACCGCGAAGACAGGAATGTCACAAGGAGCTGGCGGAACAGAGCATGATCATCAGCAACAACCATACGAAGCGGCGCCTGCTCCGGTACGTCGCTCGAGACCTCAGGCGGCACGGGACGGGATGGCCGCAGATTGCGCGCTGCCGCTTTTTGATGAGACGGCTGCTGAACGGCTTCGGTCTTTGGCGACATGGCGGCTCCCCCCAAATAAACGGAAACTCGACTATCGGAGCAACTTGTGCCGTTTGTCAATTAGGACATTCCCTTAGTCATCTAGGTATCTTGCAGAGGCTTCTTGACGATGGACGGGCGTCCAGCCGACTTCACGGCGTGTGAGGCCGCCACCCGCAGCGTGAGTGGCGCGGCAGGGAGCGGGCGAGTTGCCGCTGAGGGCCGTCGAGGGCTGGAATCAGCGCCACTACCGGAAGCCCACGAGGCGAAATGCTCCCGAGGGCTCGTTCGGCATCGGGAGTTCCGCATCGTCACTCCGAGTCCAGGTGTTCGAAGCGACTGACCAAAGTCACCGAGAATACAACTTTAGGCGTATAGACATCCGCGCGTCGCTTGTGATCGCCTATGACAGGTAGCGGAGGTGGGGGGAGATTGGGTTGGTCCGAATCGACAGGAGGTCGCCATGGTAGCCATTCGCTGGAGAAAAATTGCGATGTACGCCGTCATTAGTGGGCTGATGATTGCGCCGTCTGGGCCAGCGTTGGGCGATAGCACGGGTGAGCGACCTCCGACATCGGAAGCCGGTGCGTTTACCAACGCGGCCAATGCCCAAGCGTGCGGTGGTGGCACGGCGACAGCCGACGCCAACAACCAGACGGAAACGTACTCTGTCTATGGCTTGAGCTTGCCGAATACGCTGCCAGCACCGGTCGTCACCGGCATTCAGGTGCGGGTGCGGGCGAACGATAGCACGAAGAACAATCGCAAGCTGAAAGTCAGCCTATCGTGGAACGCCGGGACGACGTTCAGCGATATTTTCGGAGTCGGCATCGGTCTGTTGCAGACGAAAAATTTCCGCCGCAATCAGCCGCTGAAAGATTACATCCTGGGCGGCGCAACGTTCCTCTGGGGCCGTACGTGGAGTGCGAGCGACCTTTCGGACGCGAACTTCCGGCTGAAGGTCTTGGCGCCCAGGGCAAATTCGCCCGATCCCGTTAACCTCGATTGCATCCCGGTGACCGTTTTCTACACTATTCCGGGCGCACCGAGTCTCGACGTGTCCAAGACGGCGAGCCCCGATCCGGTCGGGCCGACGGGCAACCTGACCTACACGCTGACCTACGGCAACACGGGTCAGTCGACGGCCACCAACACGATCATCAGTGACGTCACTCCTTTAGACACCACCTTTGTGTCGGCAAGTCCGGCTCCGACGAGCGCGCCGGCCGTTGGCCAAGCCGGAACGGTCACATGGAACGTGGGCTCCTTGCCAGTCGGCGGCAGCGGCGTTGTGACGTTGGTCGTGAAGGTCAGCGCTAGCATCGGCAGTACGATCGACAACACGGCGTACAGCATCAAGAGCGACCAGAATGCGCCGACGTTCGGCAACCCGGTGTCGACGAGCGTAGCCAATGCGGTACTTACCCTGAGCAAATCGGCGTCGCCCAATCCGGTCGCGCCCGGCGGCAGCTTGACCTACACGCTGATCCTCCACAATGGCGGAAGCGTGACGGCGAGCAACGTCGTGGTCAACGAGGGCTACGACCCCAACGGGGTCTATTCATCGGATTCCACCTCGCCCTCAGGTTGCGCCACTTTCCAAGGCGCCCCGGACAATGACCAATGGACGATCAACTCGTTTGCGGCCGGTGCAACGTGCACGATCACGATTGTGACCACCGTCGCCACCCCGCTCGCAGACGGAGTAATCCTGCTCAACAACGCCGACGCGGGCGACGATGCCGGCGACAGCGCCAGTGCCGGCGCGTTCAGTGTGGTGAATCAGTGCGCCGGGCAGTCAGACGGCAGCTCATGCAACGACGGCAACGCGTGCACCACCACCGATACCTGCAGTAACCAGGCGTGCGCCGGCGGGCCGCCGCCGAACTGCGATGACGGCGATGTGTGCACCAACGACAGCTGCAACTTCACCAGCGGTTGCACCCATGTGAACAATACTGCCCCGTGCGACGACAGCAATGATTGCACCACGACTGACACGTGCAGCGGCGGGGCCTGCATTCCTGGGCCAGCGCTTGACTGCGACGACCACAACGGGTGCACCGACGATAGCTGCAACCCCAACAGCGGCTGTGCCTACGTGAACAACAATAACTCGTGCGACGACGGCGACGCCTGCACCACCAACGACGCCTGCAGCGGCGGAATCTGTCTTTCTGGGGCGGCGCTCGACTGCAACGACCACAACGTGTGCACCGACGATGGCTGCAATCCCGCCAGCGGCTGTACCTACATGAACAATACCGCATCGTGCGACGACAGTGATGCCTGCACCACCGGCGATGTCTGCAGCGGCGGTAGCTGCGCCCCCGGCGGGCCGACCAATTGCAATGACGGCAATGTGTGCACCGGTGATTCCTGCAATCCGGCCACTGGCTGCGCGCACTCCGGACTAGCCGGCTGCTGCAACGTGGACACCGACTGCAACGACACCGATCTGTGCACGACCAACGAGCGCTGCGTGGATCACGCGTGCGTGAGCAGTCCGGTGGATTGCAACGACACCAACGTCTGTACCGACGACGGCTGCAACCCCAACACCGGCTGCACGCACGCGAACAACAACAACTCGTGCGATGACAGCAGCGCCTGCACTACCGACGACACCTGCAGCGGTGGGGCGTGCGTCGGCGGGCCGCCACCCAATTGCAACGACAACAATGTGTGTACCGACGATAGCTGCGATTCGCAGACCGGCTGTACGCACACCAACAACGCCGCGTCGTGCGACGATGGCAACGCCTGCACCACCACCGACACCTGCAGTGGCGGGACCTGCGTCGGCGGCCCAGCCGCCGACTGTAACGATAACAACGGGTGTACCGACGACGGCTGCAATCCGGCCAACGGCTGTACGCATGTGAACAACAATGATCCGTGCAGCGACGGCAACGCCTGCACCACCAACGACACCTGTAGTGCCGGCGCCTGTGTCGGTGGGGCGCCGCCCGATTGCAACGACAGCAACGCGTGCACCAACGACAGTTGCAACGCCGCCAGCGGTTGCGAGCACGTGAACAACAACAATCCGTGCGACGACGGCAGCGCCTGCACCACCAGCGACATCTGCAACGGCGGCAGCTGCGTCGGCGGCGCAGCGCCGAACTGTGACGACGGCAACGGCTGTACCGACGACAGCTGCAACTCGTTGACGGGCTGTGGGCACGTCAACAACACCGCCGCGTGCGACGACGGCAACGCCTGTACCACTAGCGACACCTGCAGCGCCGGTGGCTGCGTCGGCGGAACGGCGCTCAACTGCAACGACAACAACGGGTGTACCGACGACGGCTGCAATCCGGCCAGCGGCTGTACGCATGTGAACAACAACGATCCGTGCAGCGACGGGAACGCCTGCACCACCGCCGACGCTTGCAGCGGCGGCGCCTGCGTCGGCGGTCCGGCGCCAAACTGCAACGACGGCAACGTCTGCACCGATGACAGTTGCAACCCGCAGACGGGTTGCGAGTACGTCAACAACACGGCACCGTGCTCCGACGGCAATGCTTGTACCACGGGCGATACTTGCAGCGGCGGCAGTTGCGGCCCCGGCGGGCCGACCGACTGCAATGACAACAATGTGTGCACCGGCGATTCCTGCAATCCGGCCACTGGCTGCACGCACTCCGGGCTCGCCGGCTGCTGCAACGTGGACGCCGACTGCGGCGACTCCGATCAGTGCACGACCAACGAGCGCTGCGTGGCGCACGCCTGCGTGAGCGATCCCGTGAACTGCAACGACACCAACGGGTGCACCGACGATAGCTGCAACCCGGCCTCGGGTTGCGTGCACACCAACAATACGGCCCCGTGCAACGACAGCAACGCTTGCACCACCGGCGACACGTGCAGCGGTGGGTCGTGCGTCGGCGGGGCGCCGCCCAACTGCAACGACAACAACGTCTGCACCACGGACGGCTGCAACACGGCCACCGGGTGCACGCACGTGAACAACACCAATTCGTGCGACGACGGCAACGCCTGCACCACCAGCGATACGTGCAGCGGGGGGTCGTGCGTCGGCGGGGCGCCGCCCAACTGCAACGATAGCAACGTCTGCACGACCGACGGCTGCAACCCGGCCAGCGGGTGCACGCACGCGAACAACACCAATTCGTGCGACGACGGCAACGCCTGCACCACCACCGACACGTGCAGCGGTGGGTCGTGCGTCGGTGGGGCGCCGCCCAATTGCAACGACAACAACCCATGCACTACCGACGGCTGCAACCCCGCCAGCGGGTGCTCGAATCTGGCGAACAACAATGCGTGCAACGATAGCAACGCGTGCACTACTGCTGACGCCTGCAGTAGCGGTGCCTGTGTCGGCGGGGCGCCGCCCGACTGCAACGACAACAACGTGTGCACGAACGACAGTTGTAATGTGTCCACCGGCTGCCAGACCACCAACAACACGGCGCCGTGCAGCGATGGGAATACGTGCACGCAAACGGATACCTGTCAGAACGGTACGTGTTCCGGCAGCAACCCGGTCATCTGCACCGCGCTCAATCAATGCCACCTAGCCGGCACCTGCGATACCGGCAACGGGTCGTGCTCCAACCCGTCGAAAGCTGACAACACGCAGTGTAATGACCAAAATTCGCAGACCTGCCAGGACGTGTGCACGGCGGGTACGTGTGCGGGCACGAGCAGCCCCATTTGTTTGGCCAGTCAAGGCATTTGCACCCTGGTTCCGATGACCGGCTGCCGGAACCCAACGAAGCCTCGCAGCTCCTTGCTGCTACTAAGGAGCAACTCGGACGCTACGAGGAATTTTGCCCTCTGGCTGTGGAACAGAGGCGCGGCTACCGACAAAACGGCCTTCGGTGATCCCGTGAATTCGACGGTCAACAACCTCTGCGTGTACAGCGAAGTGGCGGTGGGCGTGCCGAATCTGGTGATGACGGCAAGCGTGCCTGCGCTGGGTGACTGCAACAACCGTCAACCATGCTGGCGTAACACGAGGTCGGGTTATTTCTTCTTGGATCGAACCGCTTCGACGGCGGGCATTCGTGCGATCTACCAAATTGGGGGCGCAGCCGGTAAAGCACGGATCATCGTGCTAGCCCGCGGCTCGCACCTCAGCCTACCGTCGTTTCCGCTTTCGCAGAACCTGAAGGTTACGATGCAGTTGCAGAACAGCAGTGGCGAATGTTGGGAAGGCCAATACAGCGCTCCGGCTCTTGTGAATCGCCTGAGGGGCACGAACGGGCTCTTCATCGATCGGGGCGACTGAGTAGACGTGCGGGTAGTAGGGCGGTGGCGCCTACACGGTGCCGCCGCCCTACCGACCTGTGTCGCCTCGCTATGCAACCGGATCCGTCGAAAGGCACCGAGTAAAGAGAGCGCGTTGCTGGGCTGCTACAGCGTCAGGTCGCGCGTGCGGTTGATCAGGCGTGAGCACGCTGCACCGCGCCGGCGAACGGGCGCGCGATAACGCGGCAGTATCAGACGGCGTCACCCGGGGAAATCCCAGACGGACCGTCTAGACGGCGCGGACAAACCGCCTGGTCAAGCGTCGCGGGGAGGTACCACACTAGTTACAGTGTGGCTGCTATTACACTCAAAGCAATGTCTCCGGCGTGGACGTCGAGGCGATGCAGACCGACGCGAGGCGCTTCCGGAATTCCCTCAAGTTCAAAGCCCGGCCCGCCGAGATCGAGGCATGGGTCGCGCGTAGTCGTCGTCGATACCAACGTGCTCGCGTGCCATCGTGGCTGCCCGACTTCCAAAACGGAACGGGGATGCCGAGACCACTGAGTCTCAGCATCGCCGCTCACGAGGAAACGTTGGAGCAGTACTCAGCCCTCTTCGCCCTTCTTGGGTGTGAGATGGCCGCCGGTGATGCGTAGGCAGATGTCCTTGGGCAGGTTGATGTGGCCTTTGCCCTTGCACGAGTTGTGACCTGCGCACTGGTGACCCTTGCCGCTGCAGTCGCCGGTACCCTTGCACTTGTTGATGCCGTAACAGTGCGCCTTGTCGTCCGTGCCTTCGGCGGCTTGTGCCGCGCCGCCGGCGCTGTTGAACGCCAGCAGTCCCACCACTGCAGAAGCCAGCAGCACCTTGCTCATGTTGATCGATCGCGTTGCCATAGATGTCCTCCCTCTTTGAGTAGATGTGGCGGCGCTAATGCGGCGCCTGGCGGTGTGATGCCGTTCATGCGCCCGTGTTTCACGGGGCGCCGGGAAAGCCGTTTGCAGTCGGCGACCAGCGTCCGGCCGCAGCTGGCGTGAGCGCGTGCACGGCGATCCTGAAACCGCCGCGCTCCGCTCGCATCCAAGTTTCATGCAGTCGCCGCGGCACGGGCGACACTCGAGATCACAAGGAGCAAGCATGAAGACGAGCTGGATCATTGCAGGCGCCCTGTCGTTGATCGGCGCGACCGCATCGGCAGGTGGCAGACCGCAAGACGCTCACGCTTAGCGCGGTGAAGAAGGTCGTCGCGGCGGCCGAAGCGGACGCCAAAACGAAGAACCAAACGGTAGTGATTGCCGTTGTTGATGACGGGGGTCACTTGGTTGATTTGACAATGATCCACCACCTGGTTTGGTAGAGAGATGCCTACTGTTCGAACCTTCTCAAGGGCCTTCGTGCCACGGCCTGTACGCCGTTTCGTGCGCGAACAACTTCGGCGCTACGTCTTTCGCCGCGCCATGCGGCGGCTTTCCAAGCGCCTGTGGGACACCGATTTTCCGCAACACATACTCTCCGATCTGGTCTACGGCTGGGCGAACTCGTGGTCGGTGAAGCCGGAGTACATCGCGGCCTTCCTCCGCGGTGCGCGCGAGGCTGACGGACCGATCCTCGAATGCGGGTCGGGTTTGTCGACCGTATTGCTCGGGTTGGTCGCACAACGCACAGGCAACCAGGTGTGGTCGCTCGAACACGACCACGAGTGGGCGAAACGCACGCGAGACGCGCTTCGACGCTTCCGCATCACCAGCGTCGAGCTCTGCGTTACGGAGCTCCGCGACTATGGCTCCTTCACCTGGTACGACTCGCCCGCAGCTCGCATGCCTACGGACTTCGCACTGGTAGTCTGCGATGGTCCGCCAGGACGTACCCCCGGCGGTCGCTACGGTTTGTTGCCGATCTTGGGCCCGCATCTCAAGCCCGGCTGCACCATCTTGCTGGACGATGCTGCGAGGCCGATGGAGCGCGAGGCGCTCGCCCGCTGGGCCCACGAACTGGGCGTCGACTTCACAATCTGTGGGGCCGACAAGCCGTTCGCTACGCTCGTGGTGCCGCAGGTGTCGAACAAGTTCGGTCGCGAAACTAACGGTAGCTAGCCGGACTGGGAGCGGCCTTCCCTCCGTTGGTCGAGCAGCGTTAGATGGCAGCGGCCGCCGATCCTTCTATTCCTCTCCTTGTCGAGAGTCACAGAGGGGTTGCATCGACCGTTGCCGAGCGCCGCCACCCGCCCTGGTTGCGTGAGCGAACGATCGGTGAAAGTTTAGCTTCGAGGAATAGAGTGATGCGCAAACTGGACTACGCGATGTACGACGCGGACAATCACTATTACGAGCCCGACGACTGCTTCACCCGCCACATCGAGGCCAAGTACACGAAGCGAACCGTCTGGGTCGACCGGGCGAACGGCGGCCGCGTCTATGTCGGGGACGAGCGCTGCCATTTCTTCAGCGTCGGGGTTGGCGACAGCGTCGGTCCTCCGGGGATCATGAAGGAATTCCTGCGCGGGACTAGCGACGCCGGGGGCAGTCCCAGTCTGAGCCCGATCAATGCGCTGCAGGTTCGAGAGTTCGTCGACCGCACCGCCCGTCTCGCCAAAATGGACGAACAACACGTCGAGGCGTGCTTGATGCTCCCGACCGCCGGAGTGGGCGTCGAGCCGCAGCTGCGCGCACCGCAGCATCGCGAGGTGCTGTACCCGACGTTGCGCGCGTTCAACCGCTGGCTCGAAGAGGACTGGGGTTATGGCGCGGACGGTCGCATCTACGGCGCGCCGCTCAACTCCCTAGTGGATCTTGATGAAGCAATCCGAGAACTCGACCGGCTGCTGGCCAAGGGCGCGCGCTTCATGGTGGTGACCGCGGGTCCCATCGAGGGACGGTCGCCGGGTGATCCGTTCTTTGACCCGTTCTGGGCGCGCTGCGAGGAGTCGAGCATCAACGTCGTCTACCACATTGGCCGAACCCCATTTAGCGAGATCTACAACACGCCGTGGGGGCTCCGGCCGCATCCGCCGTCGCACCGGCACTCGCTGATGGAGTACGTGCTGTCGTTCACCGATCGGCCGGTAGCCGACACGATGACCGCGCTGATCGCCGACAATGTCTTTGGACGGTTTCCGCGGCTCAAGGTGCTGAGTGTCGAGTACGGCTCCTCGTGGGTGGTGCCCCTGCTCACCAAGCTGGATCACATCGCGCGCCTCTACAGCAAAGACATGTGGCGCTTCGGCGTGCCGCCGATGAAACCGAGCGACATGTTTCGCCAGAATGCATGGGTCGCCCCGTTCTTCGAGGACGACATCGCGCAGTTGGCCGAGGTCATCGGTGTCGGTCATGTTCTGCACGGTTCGGACTATCCGCATCCCGAGGGGATGCTGTGGCCCGCCGAGTTCGCCGATGAACTTACGGAGCTGCCCGACGATGCGGTGCGGAGAATCATGCGCGAGAATTTGCACGCCCTCGTGGCGTGAGCGAGGGCTGTTAACCGCAGAGCCACGCCGAGCGCGCCGAGAGACAGACGATGAAGAGATCAAGGGCCCAAACCAAGGTCCATTCCGAATGAGGTTAGCGAAGCGGCCCCTGTGCTCTTCTGAGGTCTCTGTCTCTGCGATCTCCGCGTTCTCGGCGGTGAGCTTTCTGTCAAATCCAGGCTAGTTTGAGAGGAGCAGCCATGGGTCAACTACGGAACAAGATCGTCGTCGTCACCGGTGCCGCGTCCGGCATCGGCCAATCGTGTGTCACCCGTTGCTTGGCCGACGGGGCGCGCGTTATCGGCACCGACATCGCGGCGGCGCCGCAAGCTGTGTCGGATACGAAGGCGGAGTTTGCTCACGTCGATGTGTGCGATGAAGCCGCGGTCGACGCGCTGATGCAGCGTGTGGTCGCCACCTACGGGCGTATCGACGGTGTCGTCAACGCGGCGGGCATTGCTGGTGGCGGACCGGCGCATCTGCTCGACGCGGCGGCGTGGGACCGTGTGATCGAGGTCAACTTGAAGGGGACGTTCCTCGTCTGCAAGCACGCCATCGCGCGCATGCTCGCGCAAGCGGCGGTCGACGATGAACGCGGCTCGGTGGTGACCATCGCCAGCGTCGAGGGGTTGGAAGGCACCGCCGGTGGCAGCGCCTACAACGCGTCCAAGGGCGGCGTCGTCCTGCT
>JBGOUW010000570.1:0-3186 GCA_041477755.1 Binatia bacterium | reverse complement strand
GGTCATGATGAGGCCGGCCAGTTGCGGCGGCAAGGCGCCGACGCGCGTGGGCTGGACGCCGTTGCCGTTCACCAGGCACGGCACCTCGACGCAGCAGCCGTCCTGCAGGTTGGTGATCAAGCCGCGATTTGGAACGTTGCCGTACACCACCCGCGGCTTCCCCGTCGCGATGCTGTGAATGATCAGCGCGCCGTACTCATGGCTGCGCTCGACGTCGGCGATGGGTTCATTGCCTTCGAAGAACTCGCGCATGGTGCCCCACAACTGATCCATGAAGTCACAGCGGGTAATGTATTCGTCGAGCGGCACATTGAAGCGCTCGATCAAGTCGGGCCGATCGCGGCGGATGAAATAGGGAGTGTACTCGGCAAAGTGTTCGCTCGACTCGGTGACGAAGTAGCCGAGCCGCATCAGCATCTCGTAGCGCACGCGGTTGTTGTCGGGCACGCGGCCGTCGCTGACGACTTTACGAATCATCGGGTAGAGATCTTCACCGCGCCGCTCGAAGCGGAGATAGAAAGCCATGTGATTGATGCCGGCGGCTTGGTAGGTGATCTCGCCGTACGGCACGCCGATGTCGCGCGCCAACTCCATCGCCGTGCCCTGCACGCTGTGACACAGCCCGACGGTCTTGATCGGCGTCGCGCGCGACAGCGCCCAGCAGTTCATCGCCATCGGATTAGTGTAGTTCAGCAGCAAGGCGTTGGGACACACCGCTTCCATGTCGCGGCAGATCTCGATCAGCACCGGGATGGTCCGCAACGCGCGCATGATGCCGCCGATGCCGAGCGTGTCGGCGATGGTCTGGCGTAGGTGATGCTGCTTGGGCACTTCGAAATCGACGACGGTCGACGGCCGGTAGCCACCGACTTGAATCGTGTTGATGACGAAGTCCGCGTCACGGAGCGCCGCGCGGCGATCGCTGTGGGCGGTGATCGTCGGTTCAACCTTCAGCGCGCCCGCAAGCTTCTGCGTCATGCGCTCAGCGGTGTGCAGCCGCGCCGCATCGATGTCCATCAACGCGATGTGACAATTCGCCAACTCCGGGAACATGAGGATATCCCCGATCAAGTTCTTGGCGAACACGACGCTCCCGGCGCCGATCAGAGCGATCTTCGGCTGGGCGTGCGAGGGCATGTCTTCTCCTATTTCCAACCATGCCGTCACGCAAGCCGACAGAACGCGGGCGAGCCGCCCGCGCTACTGGGAAGCGGTTGTCTCCGCGCCGAGTCTTCGAATCTCCGGGTAGCGCGGGCGGCCCGCCCGCGGCCCTTCCGTTGACGCCCGTGGATCACTGCGGCTACAAGGCTGCGATCAAGACGAGAAGGAACCCACGAGTGGATTCTAAACGATTCCGCGTTGCCTTGTCGTTTCCTGGCGCGAAACGAGAATACGTGAAGAGTGTCGCCGATGCGCTCGCTCTGCGCTTCGGCGAGGCGGCGGTGCTTTACGACCGTTTCCACACTGCGGAGTTCGCGGACGCTAACCTCGCCTTCAACCTGCCCGATCTCTATCGCAAAGAGTCCGACCTCATCGTTGCCGTGCTGTGCGGAGAGTATGTCGAACGGGAATGGTGCGGCCTCGAATGGCGGGCGATATACGCGCTGATCAAGGAAGGTCGGTCCAAGCAGGTGATGCTCTTCCGCGCGGATGATGCGGAAATTCGGGGATTGCATGGGCTGGAAGGCTTCGTTCCCGCCGACGCTTTCACTCCCGACGAAGCAGTCAAGGTCATCCTCCAGCGCCTTGCCCGGAACGAAGGCAAGCCACGCGACTTCTACTTGGACGGTGGCAAGGGCTCCACCAAATCCGGCGACTTCCAGATGGCTGTCACCAAGCTTCCGAAGAAACACGACAACGGCGTCTTCGAAGGTCGCGAGAAAGTCCTCGCCGCGCTCGACGCCCTGTGGGCGGATGCGCTCGCGGACAAAGCCCTGCGGGCGCAGATCGTTTCGCTCGTCGCCATCGGCGGGGCGGGGAAGACCACCGTCGCCTCGCGGTGGAAGGACGCGGTGCTGGCGCGCGACGGGCACGGCGGCGTGGAGCGTTACTTCGACTGGTCCTTCTACAGACAGGGGACTCGTGAGGGCGACAAGGCCAGCGCGCAGACCGCCGCCGACGCCACGATCTTCGTCGCCGCGGCGCTCAAGTTCTTCGGTGACCCTGTGATAGCCGACAGCGCCGCACCAGCGTGGGACAAGGGCTCACGTCTGGCCGCGCTCGTCGCGCAGCACCGCACGCTGCTTATCCTCGATGGCCTCGAGCCGCTCCAGCATCCGCCCGGTCCGCAGCAGGGCGAGCTGAAGGACGACGTACTGCGCGCGCTCTTCGCTGGTCTGCAGAGCGACGGACGCGGCCTCTGCGTGGTCACCACGCGCGAGAAGATCCAAGACCTCGAAGCGACGGAGAAGACCACGACGCCACGTTGGCATCTCGACCATCTCACCGACGTTGCCGGCGCGGCGGTTCTGCGCGGCCACAACGTCATCGGACCGCAGGCTGAGCTGAAAGCGGCAAGCCGCGAAGTCAAAGGCCACGCGCTCACGCTGTCGCTCATGGGACGCTACTTGCGTCTCGCCTTCGACCCGCCAGACATCGCTCGCCGCGACTGCTTCGATTTCTCCGAGGCCGATGCCGAGACACAAAACGGCCACGCCTTCCGCGTCTTCGCCGCCTACGAGCGGTGGTTCGAAAGCGAAGGCCGTCAAGTCGAACTTGCCATCCTGCGGCTGCTCGGGCTCTTCGATCGCCCTGCTACACCCGATTGCCTCGCAGCGCTGTACAAAGCTCCCGTCATTCCCGGTCTCACCGAGCCGCTCGTCGGCCTCGGGGAAAGGCAATGGAACGTGGCGATCCAGCGCCTCCGCGACCTCGATCTCGTGGAGACGGCCGAGTGGGTGCCGGTGAAAGTGAGTGGGTATGGAGAGAAGGAGGCGCGCGCGGAAATGGAAGCGGGACAACAACGCCAGACAACGAACCTCGGTCCTCCGCAGCTCTTCACCAATCCGCAATCCCAAATCCGCAATCGCCAATCGGTAGACGCTCACCCGCTGCTGCGGGAATACTTCGAGGCGCAGTTGAAGGAGCGCGGCAGCGCACCCGCCGCCCATGCCCGGCTCTACGAGCACCTCTGCGCCAGCGTCCCCTACTGGCCCGAGGGGCGCGACGGCCTCCTGCCCCTCTACC
>JBGOUW010000382.1:0-4941 GCA_041477755.1 Binatia bacterium | reverse complement strand
GTGTCAAACAGGCCCGGCAAGCGCTTCGGCGCACTCTCGTCGCTTGCGGGTAGCCAGTCGCCGAGCCCCCCGAAACCCAATAGCCGCCACGGCACGCGGAACACGTCGGTGGCACCGATTTCGAAGATGCGTTCGAACGACAGCGAGCGCCAGATCTCCGTCAAGCGTGCGCCCGCGTCGGGCTCTTGCTGCGTCGCCGCGACATAACACGCATGGACGGCGCCCACGCTCGTGCCGGTCACGATGTCGAAATGAATCGGCCGACCGAGGCGTGCCGCGAGGTCGCCGAACAGGTACGAGAGCACCCCCGCTTCGTACGCGCCGCGTGCCCCGCCGCCCGACATTACCAGCGCCACATGACGCGGCGCCGCGTCTGGTCTCGGCTGCATTGCCATCAGCATGCTGTGCGCTGCGGTGCGCGCCGAAGTCAAGCCGACAGCGAAGCGATCGTCGCGACGAAGCGATCTCGGGTCCCCGTAGGGGCGACGCATGCGTCGCCCGCGAATTGATGTGTCCGTCGCGAAGACACACGGAGGGCGATGCATGCATCGCCCCTACGCTTCGAAGAAGATCGCATGTTGCTGACATTGCCGAGACACGACACGAAGCGGATAAGACATCCTTCCAACTGTCGTTAGGCGATTTAGTCTGGCTTCAGCTTGGCAGGTGACCCGGCACCCTGATAAGGCTGCCGCAGTTTTTTTGGCGAACACTTTTCCACGAACACAACGGTGGCAGGATGCCGCAGGTCTTCCATCCGAGTACGAATACCTTCTCGCGGTTGAGCATCTTCGGGGCGGCCTTCGTCATCGCCGGCGGTTTGTGGGGCTTGGCGCTCATCAATCGTTCGGGCTACGTCACCCGGGCGGGCGTCGCGCGCGAACAACCGATTCCGTTCAGCCATCGCCATCATGCCGGCGAGCTCGGGATCGATTGCCGCTACTGCCACACCGCCGTCGAACAGACCGCGTACGCCGGCGTGCCGCCGACCAAGACCTGTATGAACTGCCACGCCCAAATCTGGGTCGACAGCCCGATGCTCGAACCAGTGCGCGCGAGTTTTCGAACCGACCGTTCGATCCAGTGGACGAAGGTCTACGACCTGCCCGACTTCGTGTACTTCAATCACAGCATTCACGTGCAGAAGGGCATCGGCTGCGGCTCGTGCCATGGGCGCATCGATCGGATGAACCTGACCTGGCAAGCCACCTCGCTGCAAATGGAGTGGTGCCTCGACTGCCATCGCCATCCAGAACAATACCTGCGACCGCGCGAGCACGTGTTCGACATGAACTGGCAGCCACCGAGCGACCAGATCACGCAGGGCCTCGCGTTGCTCAAGACCTACAACATCGAAGTCGCGCACCTGACCAACTGCTCGACCTGTCATCGCTGAGAGACACTCAATGGACGAGAAGTTGACCCCACAACCGGAACGACCGCGCGACAGCAAATCGGCGAAGCGCGTCGATCTCGCCGCCATCCGGCGCAAGCTCGCCAGTGCAACCGGGAAGCAATACTGGCGCAGCCTCGAAGAGCTGGCCGAGACCGACGACTTCGAGTGGTTCCTGCACAACGAGTTCCCGCGCCAAAGCGCTGCCTTCGGCGAGGGCGCCAACGGGATCGAGCGGCGCGACTTTTTGAAACTGATGGGTGCATCGCTAGCGCTCGCCGGCTTGAGCGCGTGCACGCGCCAGCCGGAAGAGAAGATCGTGCCGTACGTGCGACAGCCCGAGCAGATCATTCCGGGTCGACCGCTCTTCTTCGCCACCGCGATCCCCCTCGGTGGCATCGCTTCCGGCGTGCTGGTTGAAAGCCACATGGGGCGCCCGACCAAGGTCGAGGGCAATCCGGATCATCCTGCCAGCCTCGGTGCCACCGACGCCTTCGCGCAGGCCGCGGTGCTGACGCTCTACGATCCCGATCGTTCGCAGGTGATCACCAACGTCGGCGACATTCGGCCGTGGAGCGCGCTGCTCGCCACACTGCGTACGGGACTGGAAGGGCAGCGTGAGCAACGCGGCGTGGGGTTGCGTCTGCTCACTGAGACGGTCACCTCACCGACGCTCGCCAGCCAGATTCGTGCGCTGCTGACCGACTTCCCGCTCGCCAAGTGGCACCAGTACGAACCCGCGAACCGCGATCAGCTGTATGCCGGCGCGCGGCGCGCCTTCGGCGAGAACGTCGAGACCCAGTATCGCTTCGACAAGGCGGAGGTTGTGCTCGCGCTCGACGCGGACTTCCTCTCGTGCGGTCCCGCGCACGTGCGCTACGTACACGACTTCAGCAGCAAACGCCGGGTGCAGAACCCGGGCAGCGAAATGAATCGGCTCTACGCGGTCGAGAGCACGCCGTCGAACACCGGCGCGATGGCGGATCATCGCCTCGCCCTGCGGCCGAGCGAGATCGAAGACTTCGTGCGCTCCATCGCGGCGGCACTGGGTGTGCCAGTGCAGACACCGGGCGGGCTCGGCGCCCACCCACGATGGACCGCGGCGATCGTGGCCGACCTCCAACGTCATCGCGGCACCAGCATCGTCATCGCCGGCGACGAGCAGCCGCCGATCGTGCACACGCTTGTACACGTCATCAATCACGCGCTCGGCAACCACGGACAGACGGTGATCCATACCGACCCGGTCCCGACAAGCGTAGTCCCGCAGACCGAATCGCTGCGGGAGTTGGTAACCGACATGGATGCCGGCAAGGTCGCAGCACTGCTGATCCTCGGCGGCAACCCGGTGTTCAATGCGCCGGCGGACATCGCCTTTGGCGCCGCGCTGAGTAAGGTCCCGCTGAGCGTTCACCTCTGCCTCTACAATGACGAGACGTCGGAGCTGTGCCATTGGCACATCCCCGAAGCGCACTGCCTCGAAGCGTGGAGCGACGCGCGCGCCTACGACGGCACGATCACGATCATGCAACCGCTGATCGCCCCGCTCTACGGCGGCAAGACTGTGCACGAAGTGCTGGCCGCGATGTCGGACCACCCCGATCGCACCAGCCACGACATCGTGCGCGACTATTGGCGCGACTACCAGAAGGACCAGCACGCGGCGCCCGACTTCGAGCGCTTCTGGCGCAAGTCGCTGCACGATGGGTTGGTCGCCGGTAGCGCGTTGGCGGTGAAGCCCGTGTCTCTGCGACCCGACTGGGACAAGTCGCGCGACCGCGCCGAGCGCAATCCCAAAGACGGCACGTTGGAAATCATCTTCCGGCCGGACGCGACCATCTTCGACGGTCGCTTCGCCAACAACGGCTGGCTGCAGGAACTGCCCAAGTCGCTGACGCGGATGACGTGGGACAACGCCGCGCTGATCGCACCGGCCACCGCCGAGCGGCTCGGCCTCGCCAGTGAAGATCTCGTCGAAGTGCGTTACGCCGGCCGCACCGTGCGTGCACCGATCTGGATCATGCCCGGCCACGTCGCCGATGCCGTAACGATTCATTTTGGGCACGGCCGCACCCGCGCCGGACGGGTCGGCAACGGCACCGGCTTCAACGCCTACACGATTCGCACAGCCAACGCCCCGTGGTCCGCTAGCGGGGCCACGCTGCGCAAAACCGGCGAGACCTATCCGCTCGCCTGCACTCAGCATCACCACAGCATGGAAGGCCGCCACCTCGCACTGGCCGGCACCATCGAGGAGTATCGCACCCATCCCGACTTCGTCCGCGAATTGGCCGAGCAGCCGGCGGCGGACATGACGCTGTATCCGAACGATCATCCGTACGACAGCTACGCGTGGGGCATGGCGATCGATCTGAACTCGTGCACCGGTTGCAACGCCTGCGCCATTGCGTGTCAGGCGGAGAACAACATTCCGATCGTCGGCAAAACCGAGGTGGTGCGCGGGCATGAGATGCATTGGATTCGGGTCGACCGCTATTACGCCGGCAACCTCGACAACCCGACGACCTATCATCAACCGGTTCCGTGCATGCACTGCGAGAACGCGCCGTGCGAAGTCGTCTGCCCGGTCGGTGCCACCACGCACAGCAGCGAAGGCCTCAACGACATGGTGTACAACCGTTGCGTCGGGACGAAGTATTGCTCGAACAACTGTCCCTACAAGGTGCGCCGCTTCAATTGGTTCTTGTACTCGAACCAGACCGTCGAGAGCCTCAAGATGGCGGAAAACCCGGATGTCACCGTGCGCTCCCGTGGCGTGATGGAGAAGTGTACGTATTGCGTGCAGCGGATTAATTTTGCGCGCATCGCAGCGCAGAAGGAGGACCGCACCATCCGCGACGGCGAAATCGTCACCGCCTGCCAGCAAGTCTGCCCGGCCGAAGCCATCGTGTTCGGCAACATCAACGATCCCGAGAGTCGAGTCGCCAAACTCAAGACCGAAGCCCGCAACTACTCGCTACTGGGCGAGCTGAACACGCGCCCGCGGACGACGTACTTGGCGCGCCTGCGCAATCCCAATCCGGAACTCAGCGACGAGGATCGCGCATGAGCCCAGACTCGCTGCCCGATACGCGGCCGCCGGTGGTCCCGATCATCGGGCCGGGCCATACCTTCGGCTCGGTCACCGACAAGATCAGCGCGGTGGTGCTGACCGGGAAGACGCCGCGCTGGTGGTTCGTCGGCTTCGGCATCTCGTTCAGTCTGCTGATGCTGTTCCTCTACTCGGTGGCTTATCTGCTCACCAAGGGCATCGGGATCTGGGGTGTAAACATCCCCGTCGGCTGGGGCTTCGACATCATCAACTTCGTGTGGTGGATCGGCATCGGCCACGCCGGCACGCTGATTTCGGCGATCTTGCTGCTGCTCCGTCAGGAGTGGCGTACCTCGATCAATCGCTTCGCGGAAGCGATGACCTTGTTCGCGGTCGCCTGCGCCGGCATGTTCCCGCTGCTGCACCTCGGCCGGCCCTGGTTGTTCTACTGGCTGCTCCCCTACCCCAACACGATGGGCGTGTGGCCGCAGTTTCG
>JBGOUW010000462.1:0-4100 GCA_041477755.1 Binatia bacterium | reverse complement strand
GGCGACGCGGCAGTGCCGGCGCCGGTCGGCGGTAACGAGGGCGTGAGACCACCCGTAGAGCCGCTAAGATCGATGACGATAGCGGCCACGGCGAAGCTCGCTTGGGTGGTGAATCATCCAGGAGTAGATTGCCCATGACCACACCGACCGGCAATCACAAAGCGCGTTCACTCGGTCGCGGGGGCGCTGTGCAGGCCCCTGATCCGCTCCTTCATGCCGGGAATTGAGGTCGGCGCAAGACTCAGCGAACGGAACCCAATCGCCAACAACTGCGGAATCATTTCTTCTCGCCCCGCCAGCTCGCCGCAGAGCGTGAGTGGTAGTGCTCCGGCATCGGCGACAATGATGCCAAGCAACCGAAGCACCGAAGCGTGATTGTCCAGAAAGTAGCGGCTCACGGTTGGGTCGTCGCGACTGACCGCCAGCGTGTATTGCGTGAGATCGTTGGTGCCGACGCAGAGGAAATCGACATGCTTAGCAATCGCCGCCACGTTGAGCGCTGCGGCCGGTGTCTCAATCATCGCGCCGAACGCCGGACGCTGCTGCAGGCCAAGTTCGATGCACGCCGCGTCGAAGAGTTCCCGGATCGTCTGAATGTCTTCCTCCAGTGTGACCATCGGAACCAGCACGCGGATGGGCTGTTCCTGCGCCAGCCGCAACAGCGCGACGAGCTGCGTCCGCAGCAGCTGCGGGTATTCAAGCAGCAGGCGAACACCGCGTTGCCCAAGGGCCGGATTGGCCTCGGTGGAAGGAGGCAGAAACGGCGCCGGCTTGTCGCCGCCGATGTCGAGGAGCCGGATTGTGAGCGGCTTGTTGCGAAATGGCGTCGTGATGGGGCGCAGTGCGTCGAGCAGCTCCTCTTGAGTCGGCGGAAGCTCGCAGGCGAGGTAGAGTTGTTCGATGCGCAACAGCCCCACGCCATCAGCGCCGTTCTCCAGCGCCAGCGCGACATCGTCGGATGTGCCGAGATTCGCTTCGACCGTGACCAGCGTGCCATCGAGCGTACACGCGGGTTCTCGGCACGTCCCACTCAAATGCGCAAGCGTCGCTTGGTGACTCTTCAAGCGTTCTTGAAACCCGGCCCGCGTGTCCGCGTCCGGCGCGATGACGATTTCGCCGCGATAGGCGTCCACCAACATTTCGTCACCGTCATGCAGGCGTTCCAGAAGGCCGGGAAAGTTGGCGACGGTTGGAATGCCTTTCTCGCGAACGAGCAACGCGGCATGCGAGCCTGGCCCGAGCGACTCCACAACGATCGCCGCAACGTGGTACCGCGACAGCAAGACGACATCCGACGGCAGGAGCCGCTTGAGCACGAGCACGCTGCTCGCAGGCAGATCCTTCAGGCGGTCCGTGTCTTCGCCCTCAAGGTGGCGCAACACTTTGCGTCCGACGTCCGCGACGTCGTCGGCTCGCTGCTGGAAGCTTTCGCCCTTCAAGGATTGAAATTTCTCCTGCCATCGACGAAAGACGCGCCGCACCGCCGCCTCCGCGTTGATCAGCGATCCTTGCAGCTCCTGCCGGAACTCCTGCGACGACAGCATGCCTTCGAGCATCATCTCGTGCGCGCGGAAGATGTGGCCGAGGTCCGCACTGAGCTGCTCTTCGACGCGACGAGCGGACTCTTTGAGTTCCTCACGCGTGCAGTCGAACGCCATCTGTATGCGACGTAGCTCCGGCTCTACTTCGTGTTGTTCGATACGGCGAGCGGCACGGCGCCATTCAGGGGTGTGGCCTACGAACCAGGCGCTCCCCATCCCCAAACCCTTTGCTATGCGCGAGCCCGTGACTGTCACCGCGGTTACTGCCGGACCTGATTGAGTCGCCATCGATGGTTGACCTTCCCCGTTTCCGTGAACAGTGCGACTATGCCACACGTCGTGTCGGGGGGGAACGTAGGGCCGCGCATGCCGATTCGACATCGCCGCCGCCGAGTGGCGTCATCCAACGCGTCCAGCGCTGCAGCCCGAGCAATCGTACCCTCGGTTGTCGCAGCGCGGTCTGTCGGCTGGGTGAGGGGCGGAGTACTCGCGTAACAGTACGCGCGTAGTACTCCGAGGTTACGGCGTTGCCCTGCCCCTTGTACAAGGAGGCCATGGCCGCCACAGCGAACCCTGCTCCGATGGTGAAGTATCTCGTTTGCTGTCCGCATTGTCGCGGGCAGTTCGATCTGTTCGCGGCCTCCTGGTGTGAGCACCCAAAGGCCGACTCCTCGAAGATCTGTCCCTCTTGCACACGCCTGCTTCAAACATCCGGCATCCGCCGAGCCCCACCTCTGGAAGCAGTCGTCAACTGGGTTTCAGAAGCAGGGACCCCGCCGGCTGTTCCTCTTCGACCTGTTGTGATGGGTCCAGTGTCGCGCGCCAATGCAGCTCACGCTACGGCCGCTCTTGGAGTTTGATACGGAGGCACTAATGATTCAGCTAAAAGGCAACGGCATCGCTTCGATGCGCTCATGGCCCGGTGGGTTGGCCGCCAGCTGGAGAGCAGCATGACCCGGCGGCTGCGCGTCGGATTCTCGGAAGAGGGGGCGGATCTCATCGGGAGCCCACAATACATCCGGAAAAGACTCGCTGCTCACCAGGCCCGAGGACTGAGCCAGTCAGGGACGCATCGGTCGGCGACGCAGCCCGAGTCGGCGTTGAGCGGGGTCGCAGTTTTCGACGTGGAACAGACCACGCCCGCAAAAACGTCCAGCCCGAGATCTCCACGATCGCTGTGGGCCGACAAGTGGCAGCGATAGTTTGGTCCGGGCTCGCGGAGTACGAGGCCAAGCAGGACGGGGGCAAGATCCGCAAGAGCACCATGATTTCCGTCGATGCCGAAGACGCTGAGGAAGTGGATCATTGCAGCATGTAGTCGGTGTCACGCGGGTCAATAGCGAGCAGCTCGATATCGCGAGCAACTGGTTCGCGGAAGATCGCCGTCTTGCGTTGGCAAGATGGGAGAAAGGGATCATCCCATGGCAAAGAACGCGGTGTTCGATATTGCGTCGAGTGAGGCGCAGGCCGAACGGATTGCGAATCAACTCAAAACGGCAGGTTTCCCCGGAGACGACATCTCGACGATGTTTCCGGATCAGACGGGAACCCGGGACTTCGCCCACGATGCGGCAACCGGAGCCGGAGCAGGTAGCTTGCTGGGCGACGGGTTGGGTTGGCGGGGCATCCTTGGGCCAGCTCTGGCCGGGCCAAGATCCCACGACAACATCGCCGAGAAGATCGGCGCGACCGGTGAAGAGTTGCGCGCGTCGGCGCCACCGTCGGCCCTGTCAGCCAACGGACCCAGTGTCCGTGCCCTGTGCTACGGCGCTTCGAAGTAGTGGAGAGACCTGCGGGAGACATCCTCGGCCTGATCGCGCACCGCGACGAGAGCGTGCGTGCGGGCGAAGGAGAACGGCGGGATCACTAGGTCACAGTCGTCGGTCACTCGGCGAGAGGCCGCTCGGCACCACGCCCTTTCAATTTGCTCGCTGGAGCGAAGGATATCGACCATGAAGAAATATGCGCTGCCTGAACTGCCCTACGGCTACTCCTCGCTGGAGCCCCACTGCTCTGCGCGGCTGCTCGAACTACACCATGGCAAGCATCACACCGCCTACGTTGCCGGCGCGAACGCGACGCTCGAGAAGCTCGCTGCGGCACGTGAGCAACGTGACTTCAGTGCGATCAACCAGCTGCAGAAGAACCTCGCCTTCCACGTCTCGGGGCACGTGCTGCACTCTCTCTTTTGGCGCAACATGAGTCCGCGCGGCGGTGGGCAGCCAGCGGGCGAGTTGGCGCTGGCAGTCCAGGAGTCGTTCGGTTCATTCGACGCGCTCAAGAGCCAGCTGACGGAAGCAGCGCTCAACGTTCAGGGCTCCGGTTGGGGGGCGATGGCGTGGGAGCCCGTCGGCCAGCGCTTGGTTGTGGAGCAGGTCTACGACCACCAAGGCAACATTGGCAACGGCACCGTGCCGCTGCTGGTCCTCGATATGTGGGAGCACGCCTACTACCTGCAGTATCAAAACGTCAAAGGTGACTGGGTCACGGCCTTCTGGAAGGTGGTCAATTGGGAGGATGTGGCGCAGCGCTTTCCAAAGGTGCGCTCGCGCGACATCG
>JBGOUW010000299.1:0-6334 GCA_041477755.1 Binatia bacterium | reverse complement strand
CAACCAGAGCGAGACGGCGTTGAGTCCCCAGCCGTGGGCAAGCACGATCGGCTGCCCGTTGCCTGGTGCTGCCGCTTGGCGCCTTACCAACCAGCCGAACGGCGAAGCGACGATCAGCACCCCGAGACACACACACTCGACCACGAACGCTGCGAGGGCATCAAGAATGCCTAAAGGCTCGTCGTCCGCACAGCTCGGCACGTGAGTCCACCAGCGCTGGATGTAGGCAACGACGTTGAACAGCACCGAGATACCGAAGATGACGGTGATCGCTGCCGCGAGCAAACGAACGGTAAACATGATCGTTCGTTGTCTATCGGTGTTGTGCGGCAGTTTCAAAGTCCGCTTGCATTCCGCGCCGGCATCCCGAATCATTCCACGCCATGCCGAAGACCGTTCCGAAGTTTGGGTCGACTCGTTTTGCGGTGATCATGGCGGGTGGATCGGGCACGCGTTTCTGGCCGCTGAGCCGACGCACGCGCCCGAAGCAACTGCTGCCGATTGCCGGCACCCGCAGCATGTTGCAGGAGACCGCCGCGCGGCTGGCGCCGCTGATTCCGCCGCAACGGATGGTTGTGGTCGCCGGCGCCAAGCATGCTGCGGCGGTGCGCCAACAGTTACCGCGCGTGCCGGCGGCCAACGTGTTGGTCGAGCCGTTCGGCCGCAACACGGCGCCGTGCATCGCAGTGGCGGCCGAATGGATTCACCGCCGCGCACCCGGTTCGTCGATGGCCGTGTTGCCGGCGGACCACGCGATCACGCAGCCGCAGCGGTTTCGTCGCGCCCTAGCGCGCGCGTTCTACGTGGCCGAGCACAACGATGCGTTGGTCACGCTCGGCGTGCAGCCCAGTCATCCGGAGACCGGCTACGGCTACATCAGAGTCGGCACGGCACTGGACGGGCGAGCGCCGGTGGCGGCACGCGTCGCCGAGTTCAAGGAGAAACCTGATCGCGTGCGCGCCCGCCGGTTTGTGGCGTCGGGCAAGTATCTGTGGAATGCGGGAATCTTCGTGTGGCCGACCGCGGCGATCCGTGCGGCGTTGGCGCGCTATCGGCCGGACATTGCTGCGGCGGTGGCGCAGTTGCCGTCGGCGAGTCCTCGCATTCCGGCGAAGCTCTATCAGGGGCTGCCGTCGGTATCGATCGACGTGGCGGTGATGGAGCCGGCTGCGACGGCGCGGGACTCAGTGGTGGCCGTGGTCGCTGCCGAGTTTGGTTGGAGCGATGTCGGGAGTTGGGCGGCGTTGGCTGGGCTCTGGGGATCTGACGGCGATGGCAACGCCGCGCGTGGCAAAGCCCTCTTGCTCGATACGGCTAACAGCACGGTGTACGGCAATGCGCGCGGCAAGAAGGTCATCGCACTGCTCGGCGTGCGCGATCTGGTGGTGGTGGACGCCGGTGACGCGTTGCTCATTTGTCCCACCAGCCGCGCGCAAGACGTGCGGCGGGTGGTGGCCGAATTGGAGCGGCGTGGCTGGCGCGAGTTTCTCTGAGGCGGGCTTGTTGCTAATGTCGCCCCGGATGAGGATGCGACAATGAGTGACGCGGCTGCAGTAGGGCGGCTGCCGGGACGTGCCCAACCGAGTACGCCGATGCGGTTGGGGTGGCTGCCCCACTTTCTCTGTCGTCTATTCTTGTCCGAGGTGCGGATGGATCCGGACGCGGTCACGCGGGTGCGCGATCTGGCGGCGCGCGGCACGGTCGTCTACGTGATGCGCTATCGCTCGTTGGTTGACTACCTACTCGTGCTGTTCATTTTGCTGCGCGAGGGGTTACCGCTCCCGGAGTTCGTCAACGACATCCCGTCGCTGATCATGCGACCGCTCCATGAAATTGTGGTGACGCTGTGGCGGCGCGCGCGGGCGCTGCAGGCCTTCGGACGCGAGGTGCGCAACTTCGAGGATCGCGATCGTTGCCAGCGGCTGGTGGGGCAGGGGCGGCCGGTGTTGATTTTTATGCGCAGTCGCGCCTCGGGGGTGCACTTCCTCGCCGGCCGGCGCGGCGCGGTGACGCGCAGCCGGTGGCGCTCCGGTTCGGATTACTTGCGCGAGATCCTCCACGTCATGCCGCGCCTGCAGCGCGATGTGTTCTTGGTGCCGGTCGCGGTGTTGCGCGGCCGTGGCTATCGCCGCAAGGAGTCGCGCCTCGCGACGCTCGTCTATAGCTTGCAAGAAGCACCAGGTGACGTGAAGCGGCTGGTGTCGCTGTTGTGGAATGCCCGCGACACCTCAGTGAGCCCCGGCAAGGAGGTGCAACTGCGCGAGTTCAGCGCGCAGTACCAAGGGGAGAGCGAGGAACGCATCGTGCGGCGGTTGGCGCGCGCGCTGCAGATCTTCTTGTACCGTGAAGAGCGTGTGGTGTGGGGTCCGACGCTGTTGCCGAAGCGGCAAGTGCGGCAGTTGGTGCTGCAGGGGGCCGATCTGGCGGCCACGGTCCGCGCCGTCGCGCGCGAGCGACAGCTCCCGGAATCGGAGGTATGGCGCACCGCCGAAAAGTACTTCGATGAGATCGCAGCGAACTTTCACGGCTCGTACTTTGCCGTGGTGGCATTTCTCGTGACTCGCATCTGGCCGCGCGTATTTCAGGGCTTCGAGTACGCCGGCCTCGACAAAGTGATCGAGTGCGTCAAGGAACACCCAATCGTCCTGGTACCGTGCCACCGCAGCCACTTCGATTATTTGATCCTGTCGTACATCTTCCACGCCAACTATCTCAGCCCGCCGCACATCGCGGCGGGCATCAACTTGTCGTTTTGGCCGCTGGGGCCGATGTTCCGCGGTGCCGGCGCGTACTTCATTCGGCGCAGCTTCGAAGACAATCCGCTGTACAAGATTGTATTCCGGAACTACCTGACGTTTTTGATTCGCGAGGGTTACACGCAAGAGTTCTTCATCGAAGGCGGCCGCAGTCGCACGGGAAAGATTCTCACGCCGAAGCTGGGCATGCTGTCCGCCGTCGTCAACGCGTTTGTCGGTGGTGTGCGGCGCGACCTCTATCTCGTGCCGGTGTCGATTCACTACGGCCGGATAGTCGAAGCGGAGTCGTACAAGCGCGAGTTGACGGGGGAGGAGAAGCAGAAGGAGAGCTTGTGGGCGCTGCTCAAGGCGCGGTCGGTGTTGCGGCAGAAGTACGGCACCGTGTACGTGACCTTTGCGCCGCCGATCTCGCTCAACGACGCGCTGGGGGAACGCACGGAACGTTGGCGCACCAGCGAGGACGATCCCGCGATCCAGGAGGAGAAGCGCCGCTTCACGCAGAAACTGGGTTTTCAGTTGCTGCGCGAGGTGAACCGGGTTGAGGTCGCCGGCGCGACTTCGGTGTCGGCGACCGTGCTGCTGAGCGCGCCGCAGCCGGCACTGCGGCGCCCGGACTTCGTGGCGGCCGCCCAGGCGTTGGTGGGGTTGCTGCGCCTCACAGGCGTGCGCTTCACCGCGTCGCTCGACCGCAATTGCGAGGCGGATTTCAAAGAGAGCATCGCCTTCATGGAGTCGGGTGGGTTGGTGCAGCGCCTGCCGGGTGAGCACGGGGGGGTCATTCACGTCCCGGCCGACAAGCGCATGAACCTCGACTTCTACAAGAACAACTCGATCCACTTCTTCCTGTTGCCCGCGTTGCTCGCCCACAGCCTGGCGGTCGGCTGCCGGGGCAGTGCGGTCAAGGACGAGGTGGCCTGGTGGCTCGACTTATTCCGCTGGGAGTTTCCGTTGCCGGAGCGGGAAGCGATGGCGGCCGACCTCGGCCGTTTGCTGGAGTATTTTCGTGCCGACGGAGTCGTGACCAGCAGTGATGCGCACGCACTGAACCGACAGCACCCGCTTGTGTCGCCGCTGCTCGGGGCACTCGAGAATTTCCGCGAGTCGTACTGGGTCGTGGCGGCGACCGTGCGCGAGCTGTCGGACAAGGGGCAGTCGCGCAAACAACTGGTACAGACGATCCGCAAGCGCTTCGAGACCAGCGTCCTGCTCGGCGAAGTGCTCAAGAGCGAGGCGAATTCGGTAGTCACCATTGAAAACGCGCTCAATCGCTACGCGGAACTCGGTTTGGTGATCATTCCGCCCGGCAAGGCGAGAGACCAAGTGATCCGCCCGGGCCCCAAGCTGGCAAACGCACCCGCACTGATCGAACGCCTGCGCGCGCCCTTTGGTCGGGTGACGCCGACGTGAGCGCCGGCGGTTGACCACTCGTGGGCCTGGCCCTAGACTCGGACGGTGGCTTTGGCAGCCTGGTCATGACGCCGCATCGTTCCCCGCTTCGTTTGCTTACGCTTGCTGCACTCGGCGGCACCTTGTTGACCGGGTGTCGCGCGGGGGAGAGTACCGAGGTTGAAGTCGAAGTGCGCAGCGTGGGAATGGATCACGCCTCGGGCGCACCGGTGGTGGTGCTGCAGGACAAAGCCGCACATCAGACGGCGTTGCCGATCTGGATCGGCCCCGCAGAGGCCCAAGCGATCGCGATGCAGCTGGAAGGCGTTACGCCGCCGCGGCCGATGACGCACGATCTGATGAAGCTCGCGCTGGAGCAATCGGGCGTAGAGTTCGAGAAGGTGGTGATCCAGGGTCTGAAGGAGAGCACGTACTATGCGCGCATCTTCCTCCAGAGTGGGCGCAAGCAGGTGGAGCTCGATAGCCGGCCGAGCGATGCGATCGCTCTGGCGGTGCGCTTCCACAAGCCGATTTTCGTGGCCCGGGCGTTGATGGAACGCGACAATGCCATCGATCTGCGCCGCGAAGCAGCCCGAGAGGGGGCGCTGACGGTGGCCGGAATCACCCTGCAGAATCTGAGCGAGGAGTTGGCAAGCCACTTCGGCATGCGCGCCGGGCAGGGCGTGTTGGTGTCGAACGTCGCGGATGACGCGCGTACGATGCTGCGACGGGGCGACGTCATCGTGGAAGCGAACGGCGATCGCGTCGACGATGTCGCCGCCTTGCGGGGTAAGCTCGATGGGGTGCACCCCGGTGCGCGAACCGATCTAGCGGTGCAGCGCGGCAACGAACGCGTCCACGTGGAGTTTACTACCGAGTGAGCGCCGGCCTGTCTCCGCTGGACATTAGCCCTGCGAATCGGGTCATGAAGCAAATTTTCCTCGTGCACCGCGCCAGCGAGTTGACGATTGCTGCGGCCAGTGCAAGAAGAACGCTGCGGTGCAAGGAGAGCTGGTTGACTCCGTCCGGACATTCATATTAAGGGCGTGCGCGCCGGTTTGAACCGTGACCGACGACGGAGAAGAGGAATCACGCGAGGCGGAGGCGGAACTCGAGCGGCTCGCGCGTGAGGTGGTTCGGCACATCAACACGGGGCCGGAAGAGGGGCGGGAGACGCTGCGAGAGATCGCAGTCGGCATAGTGCGGGATGAGGTCTACATCGTCAACACGGTCCCGGGCGCGGAGAATGCGAGTGTCGGGACGTTCAATTTCTTCAGTATCGGTATCCCGCTGTTTCTGGTCGGTTCTGTTTTCTTCTTCCTGTTTCCGCCGATTGGCTTGGTGTTCTTCGCCGCTGGCGGGCTGACGGTGGTGTGCGGTATCGCGGTAGCGGCGTTCTCTCGTAACCGAAGAACAACGTAAGGTGTCCCTGGCATGGCGAAGGCGGAAAAGGTCCTGACCCCCGATGCGCTGGCAGCGCTGGAAGAGCAGCGGCGGCAAGAACAGAGCCGCGAGCGTGCCAAACGCACCCGCGAGAAGGCAGCGCTCGGCGGGCTATGGTCGCGGCGCGATTTCTTGGGACGACTCGGTTGGAGTGGCTTCGGCGTGCTGGGCGGGATCGGGCTGCTCGCGTTTGTGCGGTCGGCGTTTCCGCGGGTGCTGTTCACGCCGCCGAGCACGTTCAAGGCGGGACTGCCGAGCGACTACGCCGTGGGCGAAATCAGTGAACGCTTCAAGAAGGATCACCGCGTGTGGATCGTGCGCGTCTCGGACGGGTTCTACGCGCTGTTTGCGAAGTGCACGCATCTCGGATGTACGCCACGCTGGCTGCCAGTCGAAGAGAAGTTCAAGTGTCCCTGTCACGGCAGTGGTTTCCGCCGATCGGGGATCAACTTCGAAGGGCCGGCGCCGCGCCCACTGGAGCGCTATCGGATCGCGCTGGCCGAGGACGGGCAGCTGGTGGTCGATATGAGCGTGAAGTACCGTTACGAGAAGGGCGACTGGAACAAGCCGGGCGCATTCCTGCGGGTGTGATCCCACACTCGCCTCCATGACCGAGGGACGGAATCAAGCATGAGCATGTGGGATGAAGTAAAGCGCCAGATTCAGGAATCGCAAGTCTGGCAGTCCATCTTCCGCCATGGCTATGAGGACACGCCGCGCAACCGCATCTTGATGGTGTCGGGCAACAT
>JBGOUW010000535.1:0-3426 GCA_041477755.1 Binatia bacterium | reverse complement strand
TACAACTTGTGGATCGCCGAGTATTGCAGCGCCCATCCCGATCGCCTCCTCGGCATCGGCCAGACCGCGATGCGCACGCCGCAGGACGGGGTCGCGGATCTGCGGCGCATCAAGGACCTCGGCCTCAAAGGGGTGATGCTGCCTGGGCAACCCGGCCAAGCCGACTACGACAGCGAGATCTACGGCGAGTTTTGGGAGGCCGCGATCGATCTCGCCCTGCCGCTGTCGTTTCATATCCTCACCACCCGCAATCCGCGCGGCGTGCGCGGACCAGTCCTCAACCATGCGGTGACGATCATCCGCGCCAATCAGGACATCATCGCGATGCTGGTCTATGGCGGGGTGTTCGATCGTCATCCGCGGCTGAAGATCGTCTGTGTCGAAGCCGATGCCGGCTGGCTGCCGCATTACATGTACCGCATGGACCACTACTACACGCGTCACCGCCACTCGCTGCACGGTAAGGAATTGCAGAAACTCCCCAGCGAGTACCTGCGCGAGAACATCTACCTGACGTTCCAAGACGACTGGGTCGCGTTCCGCATGCTCGACATGGTCAATCCGCACCGGCTGATGTGGGCCAACGATTTCCCGCACAGCGATTCCACCTGGCCGTGGTCGCAGGACGTGCTGAAGGAGCACGCGGCCCGGCTCACCGAAGAGCAGCGGCGCCTCATCCTGCACGACAACGTGGCGGAGCTGTACGGTTTGAATGGCTGAAACCGCCGATGGACGCCGATGAGCGCCAACGATTCGACGGGATCACGGAGCGGATCATCGGGTGTGCATACGAGGTCGCCAATACGCTCGGGGTCGGATTCCTGGAGAAGGTTTATGAAAACGCACTGGCGCATGAGCTGCGGAAGCGAGGGTTGGGGGTTCAGCAACAAGCAGCGACCTCGGTCTACTATGACGGGGTCGTTGTCGGCGACTACCTTGCCGACCTGTTGGTCGAGAAGTGCGTGCTAGTGGAACTCAAAGTGGCGAAGGGTCTCGACGAAACGCACGTCGCTCAATGTCTGAACTACTTGAAGGCAACGACGCTGCGCGTCTGCCTGCTCATCAACTTCGCCAGTCCAAGGATTGAAATCCGTCGCCTTGTAAATCAGTTCTGAATCGGTGTTCATCGGCGCGTATCGGCGGTTGCTTTCGACGAGGTAACTATGAATTTTGATCTGAAGATCACCAACGGCACGATCATCGACGGTACGGGCGCACCAGGTTTCGCCGGCGATGTCGGTATCCGCGACGGTAAGATTGTTGCGCTCGGCCGCGTCGAGGGCAGCGCGGCGCACACGATCGACGCGAGCGATCGCGTCGTTGCCCCCGGGTTCGTCGACATCCACACCCACTACGATGCGCAGGTGTTGTGGGATCGCATGCTGACGATCTCACCGTGGCACGGGGTCACGACGGTGGTGATGGGCAACTGCGGCTTCGGGGTGGCGCCGACGCGGCCCGCGCATCGCGGGCTGATTCTGCGCACACTGGAGAAGGTCGAGGGCATGAGCCTCGAAGCGCTCGAGGCCGGGATTGGCAGCGAGTGGCCGTTCGAAACCTTCCCGCAGTACCTCGATGCGATCGAGCGGCGCGGCATGGCGATCAACGTCGGCGTGCTCATCGGACATACGCCCGTGCGGTTGTACGTAATGGGCGAAGCCTCCACCGAACGCGCGGCAACCGCGGACGAGATCGCGCAGATGCGCGCGATCGTGCGCGCGGGAATCGATGCCGGTGCGGTCGGCTTCGCCACCTCGAAGGCGCCTTCGCACGTCGGCTATGCCGGTCGGCCGGTGCCCAGCCGTGTGGCGGAGTTCGACGAAATCAAAACCATCGCCGGCGCCCTCGCCGACGCCGGCCGCGGCGTCGTGCAGGCCACCGTTGGACCCGGCCTCTTCTTCGGCGAGTTCGCCGAGCTGGCGCGCGAGATCAAACGGCCGGTGACATGGACCGCCCTGCTCGCCGGCATGCTCGGACCCGGTTCGCATCGCATGTTGCTCGATCGCTCGATCGAGCTGGTCCGCGAAGGCTTGCCGATCATTCCGCAGGTGAGCTGCCGGCCGTTGATGTTCGACTTCGACTTCAAAGAGCCCTTCGCGTTCGAGAGTCTGCCGGCGTTCAAGCCAATCTCGGCCGCCGACTTCGCGGGTAAGATGCGGCTGTATCGCGACCCGGCTTTCCGCCAGACGGTGAAGGACACCTTTGCCTCGAGCATGGCCGGACCGTTCACCGGCGCGTGCGATCGGATGGAGATCTCTTCCAGTCCGAACCATCCCGAACTGGAGAATCGCACCGTCGCCAACGTCGCCCGTGCGCGCGGCATCGATCCGGTCGATTGCATGCTCGATCTTGCGGTCGAAACGGATCTGAAGACCCGCTTCCGCATGGCCGTGATGAACGACAACGAGGACGAAGTCGCGGAGCTGCTCAGCGACGAGCATACGATGTTGGGATTGTCCGACGCCGGGGCGCATGCGAGCCAACTGTGCGATGCCTGCTTCTCGACTCATCTGCTCGGCCACTGGGTGCGCGAGAAGAGTGTCCTGACACTGGAGCGCGCGGTGCAGATGCTCACCTCGCGTCCCGCCGATGTGTTTGGGATCAGCGATCGCGGTCGCCTCGCGGTTGGTGTGCCGGCGGATGTGGTGGTGTTCGACCCGACAACGGTCGGTGCCAGCAAGCTGCGGCGAGTGCGTGATATGCCGGCCGGGGCCGATCGGTTGGTCGCCGACGCGCGCGGCATCGACGCGGTGATCGTCAACGGGCGCGTCATCCGTCGCAACGGGACTGATGCGGTGGATCCGAACGGTTCGTTGCCCGGCAGGTTGCTGCGAAACGGTGCTGCACGCAAATGATCGTGAAGAGGTTCCCCTCCCGACCTTTGCGTCCTTGCGCCCTGGCGACCTTGCGTTGAGTTCTTTTCCTGGGATTGAGGCTAACGGAGAAGCGAATGGCGGAACAATTCGAACACTTCGATCAACGCATCGCCGACGGGCTGATCAAAGCGAACAGCGCGCTCGCCGGGCTTCCGAAATTCCTCGACGCGCAGATCACCGCGGTGACCGCGGGGCATCTTACGGCCACAGTGGCCGTGCGTCCGGACCTCATCACGCCACTCGGCACACTGCACGGCGGCGTGATGGCGGCGTTGGTCGATCACGTCCTCGGCTGCGTAATGTATCCACTGATGCCGCGCGGCTACTGGGCGGCGACCACCGAGTTCAAGGTCAACTACCTGGCAGCGGTCCGCACCGGCGCGATCACCGCCGAGGCCACGGTGTTGGCGATGACCAAACGCACCGCGGTTGTCCGCATCGATGTCACCAACGAAGGCCAGCTCGCCTGCATCGCGCAGGGCACCGTGCTGATCGTGGCGCCGAAGGCAAATGGGGGGTGAATGGCCCCTGTGGCCATCATCGACAAGAC
>JBGOUW010000400.1:0-4746 GCA_041477755.1 Binatia bacterium | reverse complement strand
TCGGCGAAATTGGCGAGGTTGCGCAGACCGTTGGCACGCATCACTTCGTTCTCGACGAACAAGCGACCGAGCTTCTCGCGCACCGCCGTACCTCCTCGGCCGTGTTCGCGACAGGCAATCGCGAGCTGCCGGATGTCGCGCTCGTAGCGCGCGGCGTAGGCGAGCGACATCGCGCCGCGCTCGTACGCCAGCACCGTCATCGCGATGCGCCAGCCTTCGCCAATTTGTCCGACCAGGTTCTCGCGCGGCACACGCGCATCTTCGAAGAACACCTCACCGAACTCGCTCTCGCCGGTGATCTGGCGCAGCCGACGCACGGTGATACCCGGCGTGTCGAGTTTACAAAGAATGAAGGAGATGCCGCCGTAACGATCGCCGCTGTCGGTGCGGGCGAGCACGAAAATCCAGTCGGCCCACGGGCCGAGAGTGGTCCAGATTTTCTGGCCGTTGATGACGAAGTGATCGCCGTCGAGCTTGGCACTGGTGCGCAACGCAGCGAGGTCGCTGCCGGCGCCTGGCTCGCTGAAACCCTGGCACCAGATCTCGTCCGCCGCCAACATCGGCGGGATGAAGCGACGGCGCTGCGCTTCGGAGCCGTGGTGAATCAGCGCCGGGCCGAGTAGACCGATGCCGAGGAAGTTCGGGATCAGCGGCGCATCGGCCAGCGCGCTCTCTTCTTCGAAGATCGACTTCTCGACTTCGGTGGCGCCGCGGCCGCCCCATTCCTGCGGCCAGTCCATGCCGAGATAGCCGGCTGTGTAGAGCTTGCGCTGCCAGTCTCGGCGCAGCTGGATCAAGCTGTCTTCCGTGTGCTTCGGGTCGCGCAGCTCTTCGCGCCACGGCCGGGCCAAGTTGGCCTGCAGCCACGCCCGCAGCTCGTCGCGGAACTTCAGATGTTGCTCAGTGAGTCGCAAGTCCATGGCGCACCGTTGTAGGGCGGCGCCACGGGTAGGTCAACGGTCGGCCGGGCGCGAAGGCTAGTCGGTGCGGGCCCGCCTATGTAGGGGCGACGCATGCGTCGCCCGGCTTCGGTCGCGCGCCGCTCGCCGGAGGGCGACGCATGCGTCGCCCCTACAACCTTCGACTGAGACGAATCGTCTGGCGCGCACTCACTCCGCCCAGCGCTCGTTGCGCAGCACGACGCCGGGCAACGCGCCGGTGGGCGTGCCGTTCCGCATCAGCACCTTACCGTTCACTACGGTTGCGTCGTAACCGACCGCGCCTTGGCTGAGGTGCGGTGCGCCGGTCGGGAGTTCGTGCTTCACTTCAGGCAGACGCAGATCGAGCCGATCGAAGTCGATCACGTTGAGATCGGCGAACGCGCCGGCGCGAATCGCGCCACGATCGCGCAAGCCCCACATCTGCGCCGAATCGAACGTGAGCTTCCGCACCGCGCGCTCGAGCGGCATCAGTTTACGGTGCCGTACCCAGTACGCGAGCATGAACGTCGGGAAGCCGGAATCCGACGTCTGACTGGTGTGGGCGCCCGAATCGCCGAGGCCGATGGTCGTCAGCGGGTGGTTGAGCATCGCACCCGCCGCGTCGAGGTCGGTGTTGTAGAGCGGGATGATGAAGAAGTTGCGCAGGTCGTGCTTGACGATCAGGTCGAACATAGATTCCAATGGATGCTTACCCGCGCGTTTGCCGATGGCGACGAGGCTCTTGTCGGGGGTGTTCTCGTACGCCAGCACGCCCCGATCTTCGAGCGGGAAGACGTGTTCGATGCGCGCCATCCCGCCGAGGATCTCGCCGCTGGTCTCGTGAATGCCCTCGAGCACCTTCGCGCGTACAGCGGGATCGCGCAGCAGCACCCGCAATTCGTCCACCGGTTTCCCGATCAAGTCGCTTGCGTTGGGAAACATCGACAGGGGTGACAGCGAGGTGCCAAACCCGAGCAGGATGCCGACGCTGCGCACTGCTACCTGCGGCACGATGCGCGCGCCGCGGGCAACCGCCGCATCGGCCCGGTGCAACATCTCCTGCCACACGTCGGGGTACTTGAGGCACTGGATCATCGACAAGCTGATCGGCCGGCCGCTCGCGCGCGCGACCGGCTCCATCCAATCGAACTCGCGCTGATAGCCGGTGGCGTCTTCGCCGGCACCGCCGTACGAGATAAGTTCGAACACGCCCGTGCCAGCGTCGGTGAGCCCACTCGCGAGCGCGGACAGCTCGCGGCGATCCGCGAACGTACCCGGCACAGGATCCCACGCCGGCGTACGGTGCATCGTGGTGCGGCCGGTATCGAAGCCGAGCGCGCCCGCCTGCATCGCCTCGCGCACGCAGGCGCGCATTTGCGCCAGCTCGGCGTCGGTGGCCGGAGTGTCGGTGGCGCCGCGCTCGCCCATCACGTACACCCGCAGTGGCGCGTGGCTGAGATGCGCGCCGACGTTGAGCCCCAACCGCTGGCTCGCAAGCGCGTGCAGATACTCGGGGAAGGTCTCCCAATTCCACCGCAGCCCCGCCTTGAGCGCCGCCTGCGGGATGTCCTCAACGCCCTCCATCAGGAACATCAGATAGTCGAGGTCCTGCGGTTTGCATGGCGCGAAGCCGACTCCGCAGTTGCCGACGATCACCGAGGTCACGCCGTGCAGATTCGACGGCGAGCCGAGCGGGTCCCACGTGATCTGCGCGTCGAGGTGGGTGTGGACATCAACAAAGCCGGGCGTGACCAGCTTGCCGCGCGCGTCGATGACCTCGCCGGCCTCGCCGGAAAATTTTTCGACGGCGCGGATACGATCGCCGTACACCACGACATCGGCTTCGAACGGCGGCACGCCGGTGCCGTCAACCACGGTGCCACCACGAATAACCAGATCCGGCTTCATGCGAGTCTCCTATGATCGATCCGGCTCACCACCGCGCGGTCGCGCCCATGATCACTTGTTGCAACTGCGCCGCGTAGCGGGCATCGTGCGGCTGCAAGCGCGCGTACACCGCGCGCGCATCGTCCATCTTGCCCATCTGCACGTAGGCTTCGCCGAGGTACTCGAGCGCTTGCGGAAAATCCGGCCGCAGCCGCAGCGCCTCGTTGTAGGCTCGCAGCGAGCCCTCGAGCTTCTTCTGGTTCTTGAGCGCGTGGCCGAGTTCGTTCCACGCTTCAGGAAAGTCGGCCTTGTGCTGAATCGCCTCGCGAAACGCGGCTTCAGCCGCGCGCCAGTCGCGACGATCGCGCAGCGCGAGCCCAGCGTTGTAGCGTTCCTCTGCCGAAACGCCGGGAGTCGCGTCCGGGTTGTGCGTCGGCGCCGGAACCGGGTCCCCACCCGCGGCGTACGCCAAGCCGGACAGCAACAGAACCGACATCGCCACGATCGCCCTTCTCATCATCTGTCTCCTTTCCGTCGTCGAGTGCGCGGTGCGCACCAAGTCATTGCACACCAAAGTCCCACGCTGCTCCGTTGCGATAGTGCTTCAAGATGCGGCGAGCCACGGTCATCTGATGCACTTCATCGGGGCCGTCGTAGATCCGCCCGAAGCGCGCGGCGCGATACATCCGTTCCAGCGGCGTGTCGGCGGTGAGCCCCTTGGCGCCGTGAACTTGAATGGCGCGATCGATCGCGTTGTGCAGCATGCGCGCACCGACCACTTTGATGATCCCGATCTCGACCCGCGCCGGGTCGCCTTGATCGATCTTGTGCGCGGCGTCGAGCGTCAGCAATCGGCACGCCTGAATCTCCGCGGCGGTCTCGAAAACCATATTCTGGATGGATTGTTTGTCGGCCAGCGGCGAGCCGAAGGCGACGCGATTGTTAGCACGATCGCACATCAGGTCGAAGGCGCGCTGCGCTTGGCCGAGCCAGCGCATGCAGTGAAAAATGCGGCCGGGACCGAGTCGCTGCTGCGCGATGAGGAATCCGGCGCCCCGTTCGCCGAGCAGATTCTCGCGCGGCACGCGCACGTCGTTGTAGGCAACTTCGTAGTGGCCACCCATCATGCCCATCACCGGAGTCTCACGGACAATATCGTAGCCCGGCGTGTTGGTCGGCACGATGATCATGCTGAAGGCGCGGTGCGGCGGCGCGTCGAACTCGGTGCGCACCATCACCGTGGTGTAAGCGGCTTGTTTGGCACCGGTGGTAAACCACTTGCGGCCGGTGATCACCCAGTGATCGCCATCGAGTACGCCTTTGGTTTGCAGCTGCGTCGGATCGGAGCTGGCGACATCGGGCTCGGTCATGGCGAAACTGGGGAAGATTTCGCCGGCGACCAGCGGCTTGAGGTACGCGTCGCGCCATTTCGGCGCGGCGTGCAGGTTGAGCATGATCGAATCTTGCAGCGAGTGCGTGCCGAGCGCGACCATCGCGTGCTCGGAGCGCCCGACAACTTCGTTGACGTAGACGTAGTCGAGGAAGGGCAATCCGCCGCCGCCGATCTCCTTGGGATGCCCGAGCGCCCACAACCCTTCGGCCTTGGCTGTCTGCATCAGCCGCAACATGGTGGCGCGCGCGTCGTCCTCACCGCGTTCGTCGAGCAGGTGCTCGACCGGATAGATGCGCTCTTCGATGAAGCGCTGCACTTTAGCGCGCAGCGGGCGAATGTGTTCGGGAACCACGAAACTCATCGGGCGCCTCCTGACGGCTGATCCTATCGCATACTCGATCTGGGGGAGTCACTCCAGCGCAGTTCGCACGATTCGCGCGAACTGCCGGCTTGCGGCATTCAACGGCGCGATTGACGCCGCGGCGGTTCTTCACGTAGGCACAGCGGCGATGCCCTCTGCTGACCACCGCGAGCCCGACCGCCATC
>JBGOUW010000528.1:0-3480 GCA_041477755.1 Binatia bacterium | reverse complement strand
GAGTCCGTTCGGCCACTCGACGGAGCCTGCGACGACGCGGGCCGCCCGAAATACGGCGTGGTCGCGCAGGCGTACAAAAATCCCGCGATCGAGATAGGGCTTGACGTCGAAGCTCCGCAACTCGCCATTGTCAAACGAAACTTCCAGCTCGTAATCGTCCAATGCACGGACGGCCCTGACGTGTGGATTCATCGATCCTCCTACTTCAGCGGTTCGATCTTGAAGACTTCCTCGCCGTTGATGGCCAACTGCCAGTCGGCTAGGAGTTCGTCGCGGTGTATCTCGATCCACGCCTGCACGAGTCGTGTCTTCCCGGGAGGCAAATCACCAGCCAGCCCTTCCCCGGTCGCGATCGCAAACACCGCTTCATCGCCGGAGTACTCCGCATGCACATGAGGGGCGTGGTGCTGCTTGTCGTCGAAGAAGTACATCCGCACCACGATACCGTAGAACATGGACAGAATCGGCATGGCCGTCTTTCACCGGACTCAACCGTAGCACGTCCCACGAGACTCGCCGAACTACTTGCTTGCAATAGGCTCCCCATCGAATTGAGTGACCCTTGCAGCTTCACCGCCGCGAACCTCAGAGACTCAACGTGTCGGTGTACAGCTTGTAGATCTCGCTGATGTGCTGGTCGATCTCCTCGAGCTTCCAGGATGTCGTTGCGATTGGTGGATGGACCACTACCTCGACCGTAGCGGGTCGTACCACCATGGCGTGCTTGGGCATCGCGTCGAGCGCGTTGCGAAACACGATCGGTACGATCGGCGCCTTGGCGGCCATGGCGAGATGAAACGCTCCCTTCTTGAAGCGACCCAGGTGCGGGGTCGAGCTGCGCGTGCCCTCGGGAGCGATGGCGAGGGATAGCCCTTGCCGCAGCGCCTCGACCGCTGGCTGCAACGCCTGGATCGCTTTCTCGCGATCGAAGCGATCGATGAACACGGTGCCGGCGAGCGCGAACGCCGGTCCGAAGATCGGATTGCGCCGCACCTCTTGCTTCGCAATCCCCACCATGTCGCGCCGCAGCAGCTTACAGAGCAGCAACACGTCGAGGCCGCTCTGATGATTGAAGATGAACACGGCGGGACGGTGTGACCACAGATGCTCCTCGCCGGTGACGTGCAGATCGACGCCCGCCAGCGCGGTGCCGACTTCGCCCCACACCGTGGTGGCGATGTTGATCGCGCGGCGCCACCCGCCGTCGAGCGCCGCAGTCGGTAGGCCGAGGAGAAACGACGGCAGCAGGCTGCCGACCGCCAGCGCGGTCCGCACAACTTCGGTGACGCCGGGCGTGCCGCGGCTGTGGAAGCGGCGCATCGGCCAACCGCGCCGCGCCGCAATGTGCGCCAGGCGCGAGTTCGGGTTGGTCGGACGCGGATAGCGCACGATGTCGAGCAGCGGGAGGTCCTCGTCGCTGTCGGTGTAGAAGTAGCTCTTCGCCAGCGACAGGCGATGCTTCTTCGCGAACCCGCGCACCGCTTGCGCCTTGCCTTCGCCGTAGCAGGCCGGGGGCACAATCTCGCCGCTGAACTTTCCGTCGCGCACTTCGAGTTGCGTGCAGAGGACATCGCGAATGCCAAGGTCGCGCGCCAGCGGATCGATCTGATAGCGCGTCGCCGCCGACACCACCGCCACCGTGTGTCCCTTGCGCAGGTGCGCTTCGACCAGCGCGCGCGACTCGGGATAGATGTTCGGCGCCAGCCGTTGAGTGAAGATGCGCTCGCCGATCGCCGCAAACTCGGTTTCCGACCGTCCCGTCAGCATCCCGGCGGTGCCGGCAACGAAGCCCGAAAAGCCGATCTGTCCCAGCTGAAAGCGGACCGTCGCCGCCGCGGCCTCGGCGATGTCGGCGGGGCTCATCGAACCGTTCATCACGCCGTCGCGCAAAAACTCCAGCGCGGAGAATCCCGCAATCAGTGTGCGATCGACATCGAAGAAGGCGCCGATGCGTGGACCCGACGGCCCATCGTCGATCTCGCGCGTGAGGTTGGCGTGTACGGTCATTGGTTGTTCAGCTAGCCTTGATGCGGCGGAAGAGTCGCACGCGGAGGCGCGGAGACGCGGAGAACTCCCGCTTCAGGACCTCAGCAACAGAGTCCATCAGCAATGATCCTTGGGTCTTGTCCATCCCCTTCGGTTGACCGATCTTCTCCGCGTCTCAGCGTCTCCGCGTGAACTTCTGTCCTGTCTCATCAGAGCTAGCACAGTCCGAAGTCCGAGGTCCACGAGCCGGGCGCCCGGTAGCGGGTCAGTCTCGATACATGCGGAGGATTGTCATCCTGAGCCGAAGGCGAAGGATCTCTCTGTGGCTGCGCGGCGAAGAGAGAGATTCTTAGCCTTCGGCTCAGAATGACACGCGGAGTTGATTGGGTTGTTCGCAAAATGACCACTACCGACCGTCTGGTTGCGGTGCGCCCGTGGACTTTGGACTGGGGTCCGATCTAAGAGAGCGCCGTGGCGGATATCGAACCCAGCTGGCCCGTTACTGAGGGACGGCCAGTCGTGTTCCTGATCGACGCGGCGAGTTCACTCGAGCAGCGCTTGCTCGACGAGTGGGTCGCGCGCCAGCGGCCGGCCGACGCGCCGGCGAGTGCGATCGAGCAGATTCCGATCCCGCCATCGCGCAGTGGCCGCCGGCAGCGCGTGCTCGATCCGCGGTTGGAAGCGCGTCTCGCTACCGGTGACGATCCGTTGCTCGCACCGCTGCGCGTCTCCTGGCAGCCGGCGCAGCGCGACGGGGTGCGAGCGGTCCGACTGTCCGACCTGCTCACCTTCGGCGATCCGCGTGATCCCGGTCGGCTGCGGCAGGTGTGGACGTTGCAGCGCCATCCCGATCGTTGCTGCATCGTCGCGGGCGAACCGGCGCCAGCGTCGGAGCTGCGCGAACGCTGGCGCCGTGCGGGCGGTACCGACAAGGCCCAGACCACCGGCTTGCCCGAGTTTGTCGCCCGCCAAGCGGCACTCGCCCTCGAGCGCGCCGAGCGGCGGCTGCGGGGCGCGCGCTACAAAGTGCCGCGATTGGTGCACGAAGACATTCTCGCGCGCCCCGCGTTTCGCGGCGGCATCGGACAGCTCGCACGCGAACTCGGCCGCGACGAAGCCGCGGTCGCGCGCGACGCCTCGCGCTATCTGCGCGAGATCGCCGCCAGCCACAGCCCCTACGTCATCGACCTGGTCGCGCACGTCATTCACTACATGTACACGCGCGGCTACGGCGAAGCGCTGCACTACGACCCGGCGCAGTTGGAACGGATCGCCACGCTGGCGCAACGTCATCCTGTGGTGTTCTTGCCCTCGCACAAGTCGAATCTCGATCATCACGTCTTGCAGTACGCGTTGCACGAGAACGGCCATCCGCCCAACCACACCGCCGGCGGCATCAACATGAACTTCTTTCCGATGGGTCCGTTGATGCGACGCAGTGGTGTGTTCTTCATCCGACGGACGTTCAAAGACAACGCGGTCTACAAGTTCGTC
>JBGOUW010000543.1:0-3333 GCA_041477755.1 Binatia bacterium | reverse complement strand
GCGGTACTGACAGCCGACGACGTGCGCGCGATCGTTGAGCGCGCGGCGCGGTCACTCGATGCCACCACCATGGCGATCGCGGTGACCGACCGTGCCGGCACTGTACTGGGTGTCTTCCGGAAGCCCGATGCGCCAGCGACGAGTACCGGTAACTTTGGACGCCCGGTCAACACGGGCGATCTCGCGTTGTCCCTCGCGCGCACCGGCGCCTTCTTCAGCAACAATCAAGCGCCGCTGTCATCACGCACTGTGCGCTTCATCAGCGGGATACACTTCCCGCCGGGAATTCCAAACACACCGAACGCTGCGCTCTATGGCATCGAGAACACCAACCGCGGTTGCGACCTGCAGGTCGATTTTCTGCCCGGCCAAGCCGTGCCCCCATCCACAGCTCTCAACGGCTCCAGTGGACTCGGTATCATCACCGGCAAGGCCAACGTATCCGACTCCGTCAGCACTGCGGTGAATCCTGGCGGTGTGCCGATCTTCAAGGATGGACAAGTCGTTGGTGGCATCGGTGTGGCCAGGGTAGATGCGGCGCTCGCCGAGTTCGCCGCCTTTCAGGGTAGCCTAGCGAGTCCGGCGTTTGGACCGCACCCTGCCAGTCCCGGCGTAATCTTTGTCGACGGCGTCGCGCTACCGTTCGTACAGCAGGCGACGCAACCAGCCGGCACTCACCCGGGAGCCAGCGACGGCACGTGGATCGTTGACCCGACTGCTGGCGGTACCGCACCCGATGGCTGGCTCGCCGGACCCAGCGCGAGCGCAGAACTGAGCGCCGACCAAGTGCGGACGATCATCGAGCAGGGGATCGACACGGCGAATCACACCCGCGCCGCGATTCGTCTCCCCCTCGGCAGTACGGCGAAGATGGCGCTCGCGGTCGGCGATCTCGACGGTAACATCCTCGGCCTATATCGCATGAGCGACAGCACCGTATTCAGCATCGACGTCGCGGTCGCCAAGGCGCGTAACGTGGTCTACTTCAGCGGACCAACGCGCAGTCCCGATGAGTTGCCCGGCGTCCCGATGGGCACGGCCGTGACCAATCGCACGATCAACTTTGGCAGCCAGCCGCTCTATCCACCCGGCATCGACCAGCAAGCCACCCCAGAAGAAGGTCCATTCTTTCCCCTCTATCAGTTCGACGTCGATCACCCGTGCACGCAAGGCCAGCAGCCGCCGAATCCGAACCAAAATGGCGTCGTCTTCTTCGCCGGCAGCGTGCCGCTCTATCGGAACGGCCAGCTGGTCGGCGGACTCGGTATCAGCGGCGATGGCGTCGAGCAAGACGACGTGGTGGCCGCCGGCGGCGCGCGCGGTTTCGAGGCGCCGGCCGCGCTGCGCGCCGACCAGGTCTTCGTTCGTGGCGTGCGACTGCCGTATCTGAAGTTCAACCGCAACCCGGAGGTGCCGTAACGTGACGGAGTCAGCGCTAAAACCGTGCTGCGAAGCGACGCGCGCGGAAATGCTGCACCACATCCGCGAGTTCTACACCTCGTTCCCGGTCATTCGCGACGTCCCCTGTCGGGTGTGTCGTCAGATCATTCAGCTGCGCGTCTACGAGACGCCGCCGATCACCACGGCGACGCCAGCCGCGGCGTCGGGAGGCCTGCCAGCCGACGCGGAGCTGCTCAGCGTCGATGCCCTGCTGCAGTACGACATCTTCGCCGACATCCCGCGCGACGTGATCGCGAAGCATCTGGAACGATACGAAGCACAGCCGCCGATCTGGCGCCGCCGCTTTTCTGCGGGCGACATCATCTGCCGCGAGGGTGACTACGGCTCGACTGCGTTCTACATCGTCAACGGCACGGCCGACGTGTATCTCGAAGCGCGCATGGCGCACGCGAAGAGCGACAAGCGCGAGGGCCGCGGCCGCGGAATCTTCGGGCTCGTGCGCACGTTCACCACCGGTTTGGTCGCGGCTAGTGCCGATCAGCGCGTCGAGGAGCGTGTGCGCCGCTCGATCGCGGTCGGCGCCGCGATTCATCTCGACTACGACCATCCAGTGGCCGAACTCGGAGCCGGCGAGCTGTTCGGTGAGATGACCTGCCTGTCGTTCTACCCGCGATCGGCGACCGTGCGTGCCACCACCGACTGCGAAGTCCTCGAGTTGCTGCGCTCGGTACTGCAGGACCTGCTGCAGAAGCGCTCGAAGATTTTCAAGCAACGTCTCGACACGACCTACCGGACGCGCGCGCTCGACACCCATCTGCGCAGCGTGCCGGTGTTCGCCGATCTGACCGCCGACTTCATCGACCACCTGCGCGCCCATGTCGAGCTCCGCACCTGCGAGCCCGGCGACGTGATCTGCCAGCAAGGCGATCGGGCCGACAGTCTCTACTTGATCCGGCTCGGGTTCGTGAAAGTCTCGCAGCACTTCCCCGGTGGCGAGTTGGTGCTCGGCTATCTGGGACACGGCGAGTACTTCGGCGAGATGGGGCTGCTCGTCGGTGGCACTCGCAACGCGACGTGCGTCGCGCTCGATCACGTCGAGCTGGTGCGGATCAACAAAGCCGACTTCGATTTGATGGTCGGCCGCTTTCCCGAGATCAAGGCGAAGCTCGAGGCCGAGGCAGCCGCCAGGGTGCAGGCGGGGCACCTCCTGGAGGAGCGCGCGCCGAGCGTACCGCTGGGTGACTTCCTCGCGCAGGGCTTGATGGACGCGCAGAACGTGCTGCTGCTCGATCTCGACAAATGTACGCGTTGCGACGAGTGCGTGCGCGCGTGCGCCGCGGCGCACGACGGCGTGACGCGGTTGGTGCGCGAGGGGCTGCGTTACGACAAATTTCTGGTCGCCACCTCGTGCCGGCAGTGTGCCGACCCATTGTGCATGATCGGCTGCCCGGTGGGCTCGATCCGTCGGCGCAACAGCTTGGAGGTGATCATCGAAGACTGGTGCATCGGGTGCGGCAAGTGCGCCAACCAGTGCCCCTACGGAAACATCAACATGCACGAGTTCCCCGCGCTGCGCGACGATCCCCAGCGCGTGGGTCACAAGATACTGGCCTACGAGGACGATCCGGAACACCCCGGACAACAGCGCGTCGTGCTGGATAAGAAGGCGCTCACCTGCGACCTCTGCCTCGGCCTCGACGAACCGAGTTGCGTCTACGCCTGTCCGCACGACGCAGCACTCCGCGTCGAACCGAAACACTTCTTCGGCTCGCAGATGCATCGCACGTAGATACGGGCACCACATCCGTATCGACGCGGCAGTGAGCCGCAATCGGTCGTAGATGCCACGCTCAGCGCGGCGGCAGGCGCAACTCCAGGCCTTCGGACGCCGCCCGCGTGCGCGGGAAGATCGTGCGAGCCAGTTTCTCCAGG
>JBGOUW010000309.1:0-6194 GCA_041477755.1 Binatia bacterium | reverse complement strand
CCGCGGCGACCAGTTTGGGATCGACCTGCGCGTGATGGGCCGCGCGCGTGATGATCTGCTCATCGACGTAACGAAAGCCCAGCCGCTGCGCGACCGTTTCGCCGATGGTCTCACCCCCGGCGGCGATCGCGCGCGAGATACAAACGACTCGAAAACTCATCACGTGCTCCTTCTGATTCCGTCAGTTGGCCGTCAAATGTCAGAGCCATGCCGGCGATGCAATGATGCAGCGGTCCGCCAACCGTCAGAGTGACAATTTCGAGGGCGAGAGGCCGCGAGAATGCTCGGCCTCTCACTCGTGATGCAGAACGCGAGTCATCCGAACTGTGCGCAGCCGCGGGGAGATTCCCTACGGTTTCGGCTTGCACGTCAGCGTGAGGACATCAATGTCGGCCAGCCGCGGTCGGAGGCTGACCGGATCTTTCGAGGGTGATGCCGATACCTCAATCACCTTATGTCCAGGCAGAAGGCGGCCGGCCGCATTTCTTACCGGCACTTGAACGTTGGCAAAGCTCGTGCACGAGTTTGCGGTCGTGAGTGGCGGGCTAAAGCCAACGAATCGTCCGCTACAGCGTCCGTTGCCACTACCGGGTGTTGAATCGCAGTCGCTTGGTGCCGCGCAGAACTGTCCGCGCATCGGCCCGCCGTTGACGCACGAGCCGCGGATCAAGCCACCGATGCCGCTCAACGCACCCTCAAACGCATCACGGTTGCCTGTGTCGACGGCATCGCGCGGCTTGATCTCATTCGGCAGCAGCAGTTTGATCCGCTCCACGTCCGTTGCCGTGCAAGCGAGCCGGTGCTCGTCCGCATTGAGGCAGAGCGCAACGTGGAACGTACACACGCCGTCACCCATCGCCGCACCAAAGTCGCACAGCGGATCGTCGTCGACACAGTCGAGGGAGTGTTTCGGCCGCCCGAAGTGATCGGCAGCCGGCACCGGCTCGATCAACCACTCGTTGACGCAGTCGTTCTTCGCCAACCCGCCGCCGGGACTCAGTTCACTCTGGCACGTCGCGGAGCAGCCATCGCCGCTCGTTGTATTGCCGTCGTCGCATTGTTCACCCGGATCAACAACCCCGTTGCCACACAACGGCGACAGGAACCCGCCTCGGACCGCACGAGCGAGGTTGTAGTCTGTCTTACTCGGTGCGCTCAGGATGCCGACATTGTAGCACTCGAGCCATGCCGCGCTCGGCGATCCGCTGACTGTGGAGGCAGCCCAGTCGTGCAGGGGCGGACCGCAACTACACTCTTGCGTGGCGCCGGCGCCATCGACCGTACACCCGGTGTTGCCGCTGCTATCAGGGATTCCGCCGGTCGCGCCGCAGTTGGTGTTGAACGCCGTCGGCACGCACGGGACAAGATCCGCCCACACCGCGCAGCCTGGCACGGTCAAATCCACGATGCTCTCGATCTCCGCCGGCTGTCCCGTGGAGCCGTTTCCGGCCGATGCGGGCAGCCGCCAATCCTGGTGCCCCGCAAACGCGGCGCTGTTCAGTCCGGCGAGGAACACGGTAAAGGCGCTCCCATCCATTGCCGTGCCTGTGCTGCTCCATTGATAGTTGTTGTTCAAGTCGTGGGTGCCCCCGGCGTTGTCTTTCTTCTCCCATACGAGACAGGTCTGCCGGTCGGTGATCGTTCCATCGCCGTTGTCCACATACCGCGGCGACGCACTCAAATCCGCCGCGCACGGTCCGCATGTGCCGCCCAAGCAAACCAGGGCGCGGGGAGGATCTGTCCCCGCATCGCAGGTAGTACCGTCCGGCTTGCCTACGCACGTCACACCCCGCGCCACCTGCGCAGTGCTGAACAGCGCGACAGACAAGGCCAGTGTCAGTTGGAACCATCGCCGCTCCATGAAAGTCCTCTCGTTAAGTCCGATTCTGACCGCGTATCGGCGCGGTGGCAAGCCGTAAAGATTGTGGGCACAAGGCCGCGGAGTTCGGAGAGAGGACGGGGAAGATTCTTCGTGCCGGAAATGGCGATACTCGGAATGACAGTTGACGAGGCGCAGCTGATCTACTCCCCCCCCAGACGGGCCAATACACGCCGCGTGCTCACAGCCGCGCGGCCGGCACGATGATGTGCTTACCCAACCACTCGACGGCCGAGCGGACCTGATCGGGTGTTTCGGAGATCGGCAAGAGGTGCACGACTTCGTCGACGCCGAGGTCACGATAGCGCTTCATCGCATCGAGATCGCGCGCTGGCTGCGTGTAAGGCGAGATCGTGATGGATACGTCTGTGCGCGAACGACCGCGGCGCGCGAGCAGGCGGTCGAGGGCCGCCAATCGCTCTGCTGTCATCTCGGGCGTGAGGTTCCAGCCGAACCAGCCTTGGCCGATGTCGGCGACGCGGCGTAGCGCCGGATCGCTTTCGCCGCCGAAGATGATTGGCGGATGCGGCTGCTGCACGGGCTTCGGCGCCATGTGCACCGGCGGTAGGGTGTAGAACTCATCGGCGTAACTCGCCTCGTCCTGCGTCCACAGACGGCGCATGATCTCAAGATACGCGCGCGTCCGCTGCGCGCGCCGGTCGAACGGCACCTCCAACGCATCGAACTCTTCCTTGAGCCAACCGATGCCGACGCCGAAGTCGACGCGGCCGTTCGACAGCACATCGAGCCCGGCGACCATCTTCGCGGTGTACACGGGATTGCGCTGCGGCACGAGACAGATGCCGGTGCCGAGTCGTACGGTCTTCGTCACGCCGGCTAGAAAGCTCAGCACGGTGAACGGATCACCGAGTCCGCCAGCGGAGGGATCGAGTGGGAAGCGCCCATCGTCGGAGTACGGATACCGCGACTCGTAGGCGTCGACGAGCACGACGTGTTCAGGTGCCCACAGGCTGGCGACGCCGACCTGCTCCGCCGTTTCGGCGAGCGCGCGCAAGAATTCTGGCCGGTTGCCGGCCCCGAATGTCGGAAGAAAGAGACCGATCTTCACCGTCGACCTCTGAGATTGGGCTGGTGTCGAATCAAATCGAGGATTTCGTCGTGGATGCGGCCGTTGGTGGCGAGCGCGGTGCCGGTATAGATCGACGGCACACCGGCGAAGTCGGTGAAACGGCCGCCGGCTTCTTCGATGATGATCTTCAGCGCGGCCATGTCCCACGGTTTGAGATCGATCTCGATCATCGCTTCGGCTTGGCCGCGCGCAACGAAGGTGTGACCGAAATAATCGCCATAGCCGCGCTGGCGTCCGCTGCGTTCGACGAGTTGCTCGAACGCCGGCCAATAGCCGGCCCGTCGCAAGACGTTGAGGCCGCCGAACACGATCATCGACTCGCGCAGGGTGGCACGGTCGGACACGTGGATCGGCCCAGACTTATCGAAGGCGCCGTGACCTTTCTGCGCATACAGCAGGTCGTCTATCGCCGGCGCGTAGATCACGCCGAGGGTGATCTCGCCTTCCTCTTCGAGTCCGATGAGCGTGGCGAAATAGGGGATGCCGCGGATGAAGCTCTTGGTACCGTCGATCGGATCGATGATCCACCGCGCCCCCGCCCCCTCGCGTGTGCCGAATTCTTCGCCGAACTCTTCGCCAAGGACGCCGTAGTCGGGAAACGCTCGGGTGAGCACCTCGACGATGCGTTGCTCACACTCGCGGTCGGCGACCGTCACCGGTGAGTGGTCGGCCTTCCGTTCGACCGTGAGCGCGGTGCGGAAATATTTCAGCGCGACCTCGCCGGCGGCGCGCGCGGCGGCGATGGCGGTCTCCAATCGTTTGTCCATGTTGCTACCCTAACACACGAGCCACGGCGGCGTTGACGCTGCGCTCGATGGCCATCGACAGCACCGCGAGCACGGCGGTGGTGACGATCGCGATCGCGACGAAGGTCGGTAGCTCACGGCCCTGCGACGAGTGGCCCAGCCAGATCATGTACGGCTGGTGCAGCAGATATAGGCCGTACGAATAGAAGCCGACGCGCGCGAGCGGCGACTGAATCAAGGGGATACGTTCCAACCACTTCGCCACGTTAGCCATGATGAGCAGCAAGCCGCAGCCGATGAGCCCGTCGGCGAACACGTAGAGGAGCAGTCCGTCGTTCGCGTACAACCCAGCGGTATAGAGTACGACACCCGCCAGCGCGGCCATCGGCGAGAGTAGGCGCGCTTCGGTGGTGACGCGCGCCCGCGCGTAAGCCGCGCCCAGCACCATGCCGACGGTGAACTCGAAGAGCCGGCAGGTGAACAGCGCGCCGAGCAGGAAGGCGCCGCTGTATTCCGATGGCCATACGATCAGGACCAGATAGCGACTCGCCATCGTGATCGCCGCGCTGGCGACGAGGAACCAGCGCGTGCCCAGCCGCTCGCGCAGCCGGTGGAGCAGGGGAAACACGAGATAGAGTTCCAGCAGCAATCCGAAGTACCACCACGCGGCGTTGGCGTAGTAGAAGATCGTGGTGAGCGGCACGACGCGATCGCCGAGGAAGCTGAGGACGAAGCGGTAGTCGATCGCCTCGATATGCACCTGCGACGGGGACAGCAGATAGATGAGATGCGCGGTCCAGTAGAGCGGGAACAGTCGGAGCAGCCGGCTGCGGTACCAGCTGCGCCAATCGATCGGCGTGCCGCGGCGGGCGATGGCAAAGGCGAGCGCGAAGCCGCTCAACACGATGAACACACCGACCGCGTGAAAGCCGAGCGACGAGAAACCGAAGAAAGCAGCGCGGGCGATGCAGCCTAACCCAGCGCTGTGCGTTTGCTCGCAGACTTGCGCTACGAATCCATCATCGAGCGGCCACGGGTAGCGGCTATCGGCGAAGCTCCGAAAGCCGTGGAAGTAGACGATCCACAGAATCGACAGCCCCTTGACCGTGTCGGGCCAGACGATGCGTTCGGCCGCGCCCATGGCGGCTGATTAGTTGAGGCTGGTCGAGTCGTCGGCGAGCAAACTCCGTAAAGCGACGCGCACCAACGGGTGGTCCTGCACACCGAGCGCCGCGGTGATCTCGGGTTTGAGTAGTCCGGCGCGGCGCGCGCTCTTGAGCAGATGCGGCAGTCTGCGCCCGCTCAGCATCTCGGCCGATTCGGCGGCGTTGATCGCTTGCTGCTCACGCATCAGTTGCGGCGCGAGGGATTCGGCATTGTCGATGCCGGCGTCACGTATCCGCCCGATCAACCGACTGAGCAGCAGCGGGCCGGGTTGGTCCGCCACCGCGCCGAGAATCTGCCCCAGCCAGCGGCGCGCAAAGCCGATCTGTTCGTCGAGCGAGTGCTGGCGCATCCATTCGGCGACGTACAACACGCCGAAGCCCATGTGCCGGCTTTCGTCGCGGGTGATGAGCGTGACGATTTGTTTGAGCAGCGGGTTGCGCGCGTGACGCACCAGGCCCTCGAAGATGCTCATCGCGAAGCTCTCGAGGAAGAACTGCTCGGTGGCGACCAGTTCGAGCGGGTCGCTGGCGGCGAGCAAAGCGTCGAACATCATCTCAGTGCCCATATCGATGTCGTCAATCGGCTCGTTCATCTTCTCGAGGAAGCGGCGGTAGGCGAGGTGATGACGGGCTTCGTCCATGGCTTGGGCGACGGCGTGATTGCGGTAGTCCTCTTGCCGCAGCGACAGCGCAAGCTTGGCGCAGACATCCTGGGCGACGCTCTCACCGACTTGCAGAATGTTGAGGATGCGGCCGACGCCGCGGCGGGTGACGCGGATTCTCACGATCTCGGGCAAGGCGCGAAAGGTGGCGGTTTGGCCAAACGCGTTCCAGTCATATTCGACCAGCGGGTCGTCGGGTGCGAGTGGTTGGGCCCAGTCCACGTCGTTCTCGATGTCCCAGTCGGCCGAGTGGGCCTTGGCGAACAGGGCGTTGATGCCGGGATGCCCGGTGTTGTGAAGGGAGAGTAATTCGCGTGTCCGCATTGTGCTGTCCTCCCGCGCGTTGCTGTGTGTGAGTTACAGTGCGGCCGTGGTCGTTGCAACCCGACCTGGCGCTGGCAACCCGAACCTTGCTGCGAGCCCGCGCTTGCCCTAAGATCCGCCGCCAACCAGGATCACGATACCGAGTAGAGGAGCAGATTGCGATGGCCGAGTTCATTCGTGTGGCAACTCCCGCTGACATCCCGGCGGGGCAGGGGCGGACCTTCGAGGTGAATGGAAAGAAGGTGGCGGTCTTCAATTGCGACGGCGCATTCTATGCGATCGATGACACGTGCAAGCACCGCGGCGGGCCGCTCGGCGACGGCGAGT
>JBGOUW010000041.1:0-15971 GCA_041477755.1 Binatia bacterium | reverse complement strand
GTCGACGCGCTTGCCGAGCAGGTTTTGGCGGAAGCGGCCGGTCTTGCCCTTGAGCATATCGGAGAGCGATTTGAGCGGGCGCTTGTTCGGACCGGTGATGGCGCGGCCACGGCGGCCATTGTCGAACAGCGCGTCCACGGCCTCCTGCAGCATGCGCTTCTCGTTCCGGATGATGATGTCGGGTGCGTTCAACTCCATCAACCGCTTCAGCCGATTGTTGCGATTGATCACACGGCGGTAGAGATCGTTGAGATCGGAGGTGGCGAACCGTCCCCCATCGAGTGGCACGAGCGGACGGAGGTCCGGCGGAATCACCGGGATGACCTCCAAGATCATCCACTCAGGTCGATTACCCGAATGGCGGAAGGCGTTCATCACCTTGAGGCGTTTGGCGAGCTTCTTCCGCTTAGCCTCGCTGGTGGCTTCGCGCATTTCAATCCGCAACTCGTCGGACAGCTTGTCGACTTCGATGTCCTTGAGCAGCTTGCGAATCGCCTCGGCGCCCATCTCGGCGGCGAAGCCCTCGCCGAATTCCTCGCGTGCCTTGCGGCAACGCTGCTCACTGAGCAGTTCTTTGTATTGCAGCGGCGTCTTCCCCGGCTCGGTGACCACGTAGGACTCGAAGTACAAGACCTTCTCGAGTTCCTTCAGCGTCATATCGAGCAAGGTGCCGATGCGGCTGGGCAGGCTCTTGAGGAACCAGATGTGGGCGACCGGCGTAGCGAGATCGATGTGCCCCATGCGCTCGCGGCGCACTTTCGATTGAATGACCTCGACGCCGCACTTCTCGCACACCACCCCGCGATGGCGCATGCGCTTGTACTTGCCGCAGTTGCACTCGTAGTCCTTGGTGGGGCCGAAGATCTTGGCGCAGAACAGGCCGTCGCGCTCCGGCTTGAAGGTCCGGTAGTTGATGGTTTCCGGTTTGCGCACTTCGCCGTGCGACCACGAGCGAATCTTGTCGGGCGAGGCCAGCCCAATGCGCATGGCGTTGAAGCTGAGTGGATTCTTCGGCTTCTCGAAGAGTGTGAAGAGATCTTCCATTAAACTCTCCTCCTGCGTCTCAAGCGCCCTTAGGACGCCTGCTCCGACTTCTCCTCGACCAACTCGATATCCAAGGCGAGGCTCTGGAGTTCCTTCACCATGACGTTGAAGGACTCCGGCAATCCGGGCTCGAGGATATTCTCGCCCTTCACGATCGCCTCGTACATGCGGGTGCGGCCGGCTACGTCGTCCGACTTGACCGTCAACATTTCCTGCAGGCTGTACGCCGCCCCGTAGGCCTCGAGTGCCCACACTTCCATTTCACCCAAGCGCTGGCCACCGAACTGTGCCTTGCCGCCCAACGGTTGCTGGGTGACCAGTGAGTACGGTCCAGTGGACCGCGCGTGGATCTTGTCGTCCACGAGGTGATGCAACTTCATCATATACATGACACCGACTGTCACGGCCTGCGCGAAGGCCTCGCCGGTGCGTCCATCGCGCAAGCGGGTTTGGCCCGAGTCCGGCAAACCGGCACGGTTTAGGAGGCCAAAGATCTCGCTCTCCGAAGCGCCATCGAACACCGGTGAGGCGACGTGAACGCCGGTGCGGGACTTCTGCGCCAGCTTGACGATATCGTCGTCCTTCAAGTCGTCGACGAATTCGGTGACGTCCTTGCCGTAGAACTCCTTCAGCTTGCGGCGCAACGAAGACGCGCTCGGCTGGCCGTTTTCAAACTCCTCGTTGATGTGCGCCCCGAGGGCGAGGGCCGCCCATCCCAAGTGGGTCTCGAGGATCTGGCCGACGTTCATACGCGAGGGCACACCGAGCGGGTTGAGCACGATGTCCACCGGCGCGCCGTCGTCCATGTACGGCATGTCTTCTTCCGGCAGGATGCGCGACAGCACGCCCTTGTTGCCGTGGCGGCCGGCCATCTTGTCGCCGACCTGCAACTTGCGTTTGATGGCCACGAACACCTTGACCATCTTGATCACCCCTGGGGGCAGCTCGTCGCCACTCTTCAAGCGATCGATCTTCTCTTGGAATGCCATGCGGATGAGCGCCTGCTGTTCCTGCATGGCCTCGACCACCCGGGTCAGCTCGTCTTCAGCCTTCTCATCGCCGATTTTGATCTCGCCCCAGAGCGCGGTCGGGATCTCCTCGATATCCTCCGCCGTGATGTCGTGCCCCTTCTGTAGCAGCACCTTGCGCTGATCGTCCGTCAGACGTGCCGAGGTGGCGTTACCCACCAGCAGCTTCTTGACCTTACGCATCGTCGATTCCTTGATGATGCGCTGTTCGTCCTGCTGATCATTCTTGAGCTTGGCAACCACCTCATCTTCGATGAGCCGGCTCCGTTCGTCCTTCGACACACCCTTGCGGGAAAACACGCGGGCGTTGATGACGATGCCTTCCACAGCCGGCGGCACCTTCAGTGAAGTGTCGCGCACCTCGCCAGCCTTCTCGCCGAAGATCGCGCGCAACAGCTTCTCTTCCGGGGACAATTGCGTCTCGCCCTTTGGTGTGATCTTGCCGACGAGAATATCGGTTGGGCGGACTTCAGCGCCGATGCGGATGATGCCGCTCTCATCGAGGTCCTTGAGCGCCTCTTCACCCACGTTCGGTATGTCGCGCGTGATTTCCTCCGGCCCCAGCTTGGTGTCGCGCGCTACGCACTCGAACTCCTCGATATGGACCGACGTGAAGTAGTCGCTACGCACAACGCGCTCGCTGATGAGGATCGCGTCTTCGAAGTTGTAGCCACCCCACGGCATGAACGCGACGCGAATGTTACGACCGAGCGCCAGTTCGCCCATTTCGGTCGACGCGCCGTCGCCGATCACATCGCCGGCGGTCACGCGATCGCCTTCCATCACGATCGGGCGCTGATTGATGCAGGTACTCTGGTTCGAGCGCTGGTACTTCGTGAGGTTGTAGATGTCGACGCCCGCATCGCGACCGGATCCGCTCGGCTTGTCGGCCTTGACGACGATGCGGGTGGCATCGACGCTCTCGACCACGCCGTCGCGCCTGGCGACGACGGTGACGCCAGAATCGCGCGCGACCACCCGCTCCATACCCGTGCCTACCAGTGGCGCATCAGTGCGCAAAAGCGGCACTGCCTGGCGCTGCATGTTCGAGCCCATCAGCGCGCGGTTAGCATCGTCGTTCTCCAAGAACGGAATCAGCGACGCCGCGACGCTCACCAGCTGGTTCGGCGAGACGTCCATGAATTCGACTTGATCCGGCCGCACCATGGTGAATTCGCCGCCGATACGGGCCGAGACCAAATCGGCGGTGAAGTTGCCCTTGGCATCGATGGGCGCATTGGCCTGGGCAATGACGTGGTCCTCCTCCTCCAAGGCGGAGAGATAGCGGATACGATCGGTCACGCGGCCATTCTCGGCCTCGCGGTACGGGGTCTCGACAAAGCCGAATTCGTTGACCCGGGCGTACGTCGACAGCGACGCGATCAATCCGATGTTCGGACCTTCCGGTGTTTCGATCGGACACACCCGTCCGTAGTGCGTCGGGTGGACGTCACGCACTTCGAAACCGGCGCGCTCGCGCGTCAAGCCGCCGGGTCCGAGGGCCGACAGCCGCCGCTTGTGCGTGATTTCCGACAGCGGATTGGTCTGATCCATGAACTGCGACAGCTGGCTCGATCCGAAGAACTCTTTGATGACCGCCGACACCGGCTTGTAGTTGATGAGTTCCTGGGGCATCAGCGTTTCGATGTCCTGCAGGCTCATGCGTTCCTTGATCGCCCGCTCCATGCGAACCAAGCCGATACGGTATTGGTTCTCGACCAATTCACCGACCGCGCGTACGCGCCGGTTGCCGAGGTGATCGATGTCGTCAATCGTGCCGTTGCCGTTCTTCAGCTCGATGAGGTAGCGCACCACCTCGAGGATATCCTCGCGTCGTAGCGTACCCTGATCGAGCGGCACGTTGATCTTGAGCTTGTGATTCAGCTTGAGCCGCCCGACGCGCGAAAGATCGTAGCGCTCCGGGTTGAAAAACAGATTGTTGAAGAACGTGGTCGCGGTCTCGACCGTCGGTGGATCGCCAGGGCGCAGCCGCTTGTAGATCTCGATGATCGCCTCGTCGGGCGAGACGATCTTGTCCTGTAGCAAGGTGTCGCGCAGCGACGACCCAATGTGGGTGTCGTCGAGAAAGAGCACCTGGATTTCTCTAATGCCGCGCTCGCGCAGACGGTCGAGCCGGTCGGTGGTGAGTTCCTGGTTGCACTCGATCAGCACTTCGCCGGTTTTGGGATCGGCGACGTCGTGCGCGGAGATGCGGCCGATCACCTCTTCGAGCGTGATCGGAATCTCCTTGACGCCAGCGGCTTCCAGCTGCTTGAGGGCACCTTTCGTAATCTTGCGCCCCTCCTTCACGATCAGCTCGTTGCTCGGGGAGCGGATATCGCGCGAGGCTTTCACGCCGACCAGCTGATCGGCCTTGAAAACCTTGGCGACGCGCTTCGAGTCGATCATGACCGTGTCGGTCTTGTAGAAATAGTTGAGCAGGTCCTCAGTGGTCATCCCAAGGGCTCGCAGCAACACCGTTGCGTGGAACTTGCGGCGCCGGTCGATGCGAACGTAGAGGATGTCGCGCGGGTCGAATTCGAAATCGATCCACGACCCGCGGTACGGAATGATGCGGGCCGAGTAGAGCAGCTTGCCGCTCGCGTGGGTCTTCCCTTTGTCGTGATCGAAGAAGACGCCGGGTGAGCGGTGCAACTGGCTCACGATTACGCGCTCGGTGCCGTTGACCATGAAGGTGCCGTTGTCGGTCATCAGCGGGATTTCCCCGAAATAGACCTCTTGCTCCTTCACGTTCTTGATCGAGCGCGCGCCGGTGGTCGGATCGACTTCCCAGATGACCAGCTGAATGGTGACCTTGTGCGGCGCGGCGTAGGTCATGCCGCGCTCGTGGCACTCGTCGACCGAGTACTTGGGCTCGCCGAGTGAGAAGCTGACGAACTCGAGCGAAGCGGTCTCGTTGAAGTCCTTGATCGGGAACACCGACTTGAAGACGCCCTGCAGACCCATGTCGCGCCGTTCGCTCGGCGGGACATTGCGCTGCAGGAACTCTTCGTACGACCGCTTCTGAATCTCGATCAGGTTAGGGATTTCGACAATCTTTTTGATCTTGCCGAAGTTCCGCCGAAACCGAACGTTGCTCGCGACCTGTGAACTCATTGCGACTCCTCTACTACTGTTGAATTCGGAGTTGCGTCGTTACTTGAGTTCGGCCGTTCCACCCGCCTCTTCGATCTTCTTCTTCATTTCCGCGGCTTGCGCCTTGTTGACGCCCTCCTTGACGGGCTTGGGGGCACCATCGACGAGGTCCTTGGCTTCCTTCAGCCCGAGGCTGGTGAGTTCGCGGATCACCTTGATGACCTGGATCTTCTTTTCCCCCGCGCCGGTCAACACGACGGTAAATTCATCCTGCTCGACCGCAGCAGCGGGCGCGGCGCCGCCGGCCGACGCCGGACCGGCAACCATCACCGGCGCAGCGGCGGCTTCAATGCCGTAGTTGTCCTTCAGGTAATCGCCCAGCTCTTGGGCCTTGAGCAGGGTCAGGGCGACGATCTTGTCGCCAATGTCTTTGACTTCGTTCGACCATTCACGTGCTTCGGCCATGTTCTCCTCCGTATCGCTTTCTTTAGAGTGCCTGTTGTGCGTTACTCAGCCGCCACCGCTACTGCGCCCGCTTCGTTTTGCTTCTGCTTCACCAGCGCCTCGATCGCCCCGGCAATCCGACTCGCCGGGTGCTTCATCGCCGCAACCACGCGGGCCCCCGGGGCCTTGGTCATGGCGACGACGCGAGCCCGCAGCACGTCGATGGACGGCATGCTCGCCAGCGCCTTGACTTGCTCGGCCACCATCGGCTGCCCTTCGAACGCGCCGCCCTTGATCGCGAGCGCGTCGTTGGACTCCTCGGCGAATTTGACCAACGCCTTAGTGACTGCCACCGGATCAGCGTAGCCAAACACGAGGCTGGTCGGCCCTTGAAACAGCGATTCCAACTTGCCGTACGCGGTCTCCTTCAGGGCCAGCCGGGCGAGGGTGTTCTTCGGCACCTTGTACTCACCACCAGCCGCGCGGATGGCACGCCGCAGCTTGGTTGCCTGTGCAACCGTCAGTTTCTTTGGGACGGCCACCAAGGTGACCGCCGCGCGCTGGAACCGCTGCTGCAACTGCGTGACAGCTTCGGCTTTTTCTTCGCGATTCACGGCCGCCTCCTTATGCCAGGGTGCGCACGGCCAGCGGATCAACCTTGATGCCCGGGCTCATGGTTGCCGACACCGCCACACTGATCAGATAGTTGCCCTTGGCCGCCGCCGGTTTGGCCTTGATCAAACTCGCAATCAAGGTCGAGGCGTTTTCGGTCAAGCGCTCGGCCCCGAACGACCGCTTGCCGATAGGTACCTGAACGATCCCGGCCTTCTCGACGCGGTATTCAACCTTGCCGCCCTTCAATTCGGTGACGGCCTTGGCCACATCAAAGGTCACCGTCCCGACTTTCGGATTGGGCATCAGCCCGCGCGGGCCGAGGATCTTGCCGATGCGACCGACCAGTCCCATCATATCGGGCGTCGCGATGGCTTTGTCGAATTCGAGCCAGCCCTCATCTTGGATCTTCTTGACCAGCTCTTCACCACCGACGACATCGGCGCCCGCTTCGCGGGCTTCGCGTTCCTTGTCGCCCTTCGCAAAGACGGCGATTCGCACGGTCTTCCCGGTGCCGTGGGGGAGCACGACGGTGCCGCGCACATTCTGGTCCGCTTGGCGCGGATCAACGCCGAGGCGCACCGCCAACTCGACGGTTTCGTCGAACTTTGGCGCCGGACACTGGATGAGCAGCTGCAACGCCTCAGCGAGTGGATATCGCTTGGTGCGATCCACCAGCTTCAGCCCTGCGGCTAGGCGCTTTCCTTGTCGAGCCATGGCTGTTCCTCTCTACTCTACGACATCCAGCCCCATACTGCGGGCGGCGCCTTCGACCGTCCGCATGGCGGCTTCAATACTCTCGGCAGTGAGATCCACCATCTTGAGCTGGGCGATCTCGCGCACCTGCGCTCGGGTGACTTTGCCGACCTTCTTCTTGTTTGGCTCGCCGGAACCCTTCTCTATGCCAGCGGCGCGCTTCAACAGTACGGCAGCCGGTGGGGTCTTGAGGATGAACGTAAACGACCGATCCGCGTACACGGTGATGATCACTGGAATGACCAGACCCGCCTGCGCTTGGGTCTGGGCGTTGAACGCCTTACAGAATTCCATGATGTTGACGCCGCGCTGACCGAGCGCCGGACCCACCGGCGGGCTCGGGTTGGCCTGCCCAGCCGGGATTTGCAGCTTCACTTCCGCAATGACTTTTTTCGCCACCGTTTACTCTCCGTTGGTCCGCGCCGCGCTCAGGCCTTCTCAACCTGCACGAAGTCGAGTTCGACCGGCGTCGCGCGGCCGAAGATGCTGATCAGCACCCGCAGCTTGCCCTTATCGGGTTTCACTTCTTCTACCACGCCGTTGAAATCCTGGAATGGGCCGTCGATGACCTTCACGCTCTCGCCGCTTTCGAACAACACCTTCGGCTTGGCTCGCAGTGCGCCTTCAGCCATCTGCTGGGTAATCTCGCGCACTTCGGCCTCGCTGATCGCCGCCGGCTCGGTCGCCCCACCTACGAAGCCGGTCACCTTTGGCGTGCCTTTGACGATGTGCCAGGTCTCGTCGCTGAGATCCATGTTGACCAGCATATAGCCGGGAAAAAACTTCCGCGACGAAGTCTTCTTGCGGCCCTTTACCAGCTCGACCACTTTCTCGGCCGGCACCAAGATTTCGCCGAAGAAGTCCTGCTTGTTCATCGAGCGGACCCGTTCTTCGAGCGCAGCCTTGGCCTTTTGCTCATAGCCGGAATAGGTGTGCACGACATACCACTGCTTCGCCATAGACTGGTTCACCTGCCCAAGACGAAGTGGACTACTTGGGAGACCACGAAGTCGACAAATCCCAAGTAGAGCGCAATAGCCACTGTGATGGCGAGGACCACCCCGGTCGCAGCCGTCGTCTCCTTACGTGATGGCCAATGAACCTTGCGCAGCTCCACGACGACTTCCTGAAGGAAGTTGATGGAGCGGGGAACGGCTTCACGGGCCTTTTCAATCTGCTCTTGCAGCGCCATGGCTTTTCATTCTCGACGAGCGGGTCAGGCAGGGCTCGAACCTGCAACCCCCGGATTTGGAGTCCGGTGCTCTACCAATTAGAGCTACTGACCCGACACGACACCGCCGCGGGGTAGCGCGGTGAAGCACCACCCCGTGCGTCGTCCGTCCTCACGTCAGACCTTGCTCTCCTTGTGAAGGGTGTGTGACCGACACGCGGGGCAGAACTTGCGCAGTGCCAGCTTCTCGGTCGTTTTCTTCTTGTTCTTCGTACTCGTGTAGTTGCGCCGCTTGCACCCGTCGCATTGAAAACTGATGAGGTCCCGCATAGCCGTCCTTCCTTATGCCAGGATCTTGGTGACGACGCCAGCGCCGACGGTGCGGCCACCTTCGCGGATGGCGAAGCGCAAGCCTTCGTCCATCGCAATCGGCATGATCAGCTCGATGGCCAGCTTCACGTTGTCCCCCGGCATCACCATCTCGGTGCCCGCCGGCAGGGTCGCCACCCCCGTCACGTCCGTGGTCCGAAAGTAGAACTGCGGCCGATACCCGTTGAAAAACGGGGTGTGCCGCCCCCCTTCTTCCTTCGTCAACACGTACGCCTCGGCCTCGAACTTCGTGTGCGGCGTAATACTCCCCGGCTTCGCCAACACCTGCCCGCGCTCGATCTCCTCGCGCTTGGTCCCGCGCAGCAGACACCCCACGTTGTCCCCCGCTTGCCCCTCGTCGAGGATCTTGCGGAACATCTCCACCCCGGTCACCACCGTCTTCTGCGTCGCCTTGATGCCGACGATCTCGATCTCCTCGCCGACCTTGATCCGCCCGCGCTCGATGCGCCCGGTGGCCACCGTGCCCCGCCCGCTGATCGAAAACACGTCCTCCACCGGCATCAAAAACGGCTTGTCCACTTCTCGCTTCGGCTGCGGAATGTAGTTGTCCACCGCCTCCATCAGCTTCATAATCGCCGGCGCCCCCAACTCCCCCTTGTCGCCTTCGAGCGCCTTGAGCGCGCTGCCGCGGATGATCGGAATATCGTCGCCCGGAAACTCGTACTTGCTCAGCAGCTCGCGCATCTCCAGCTCGACCAGATCCAGCAGCTCCGCATCGTCGACCATGTCCACCTTGTTCATGAACACCACCATGGCCGGCACCCCGACCTGGCGGGCCAACAAAATGTGCTCGCGCGTCTGCGGCATCGGCCCGTCGCTGGCGGCCACCACCAGGATCGCGCCGTCCATCTGCGCCGCCCCGGTGATCATGTTCTTGATGTAATCCGCATGCCCCGGGCAGTCGACGTGCGCGTAGTGCCGGTTCTTGGTCTCGTACTCCACGTGGGCGGTCGAAATCGTGATCCCGCGCGCCTTTTCTTCCGGCGCCTTATCGATCTGATCAAACGCGATGAACTGCGCCATCCCCTGCTCCGCCAGCACCTTCGTGATCGCCGCCGTCAGCGTCGTCTTGCCGTGGTCGATGTGCCCGATCGTTCCCACGTTGCAGTGCGGCTTCTTGCGCTCAAATTTCTGCTTCGCCATGGTCCTCCTCCGTTACGCTCTGGGTCGCTCTTCCGACCCCAGCGACCGCGCAGTGATCTCGTCAGAAACGGTCTGCGGCACCGGTTCGTAATGCGACGGCTGCATGGTGTACGTCGCCCGTCCCTGCGTCATGGACCGCAGGTCGGTCGAATACCCGAACATCTCCTTGAGCGGGACTTGCGCGGCGACCACTTGCGCACCGCCACGCGCATCCATGCCTTGGATGCGGCCGCGGCGTCCGCTGATATCACCCACCACCGAGCCGAGGAAGTCCTCCGGCACGACCACTTCAACCGACATGATCGGTTCGAGGAGGACCGGGCTCGCTCGCTCGACCGCTTCCTTGAAGCAGATCGATGAGCAGACCTTGAAGGCCATCTCGTTCGAGTCGACTTCGTGGTACGAGCCGTCCAGTAGGCTGACCTTCACATCAACGATCTGGTAGCCGGCAAGCACGCCGCGACCGAGCGCGTCGCGTACGCCCTTCTCGACGGCGGGGATATACTCGCGCGGCACGGTACCGCCTTTGACTGCATCGACAAACTCGAAGCCCGTGCCAGCCGGTTGCGGCTCGACGCGCAGGATGACGTGGGCGTACTGGCCGCGTCCACCGGTTTGCCGCACGTGCTTGTACTCCCGCTCGACCTTCTTGCGTACCGTCTCTTTGTACGCCACCTGCGGCTTGCCAACGCTCGCATCGACTTTGAATTCACGCAGCAACCGGTCGACGATGATCTCCAAGTGCAGTTCGCCCATGCCGGCGATGATCGTCTGCCCGGTCTCGGTATCGGTGCTGACACGGAACGACGGATCCTCGGTCGCGAGCCGCTGCAGGGAGACACCGAGCCTTTCCTGATCGGCTTTGGTCTTCGGTTCGATCGCAATGTGGATCACCGGCTCGGGGAACTCGATCGATTCGAGCACCACCGGATGCTTCTCGTCAGCCAGCGTATCGCCGGTCGTCGTGTCGCGCAGACCGACGGCGGCGGCGATGTCACCGGCGTAGACCTCTTTGATCTCTTCACGCTTGTTCGCGTGCATCTTGAGAAGACGCCCGACGCGCTCCTTCTTGCCCTTGCTCGCGTTGAACACGTACGAGCCCGAGGTCATCACGCCGGAGTAAACGCGAAAGAAGGTCAGGCTGCCGACGAAGGGGTCGGTCATGATCTTGAACGCGAGCGCCGCGAACGGCGCCGCGTCGTCTGCGGCGCGCTCTTCCATCTCGCCACTGTCGGGATTCGTGCCCTCAAGAGGAGGGACATCGAGCGGCGACGGCAAGTAGTCGACGACCGCATCGAGCAGCAGCTGCACGCCTTTGTTCTTGAAGGCGGTACCGCAGATCACCGGAATGACCTTGATGGCGAGGGTGGCCTCACGCACGGCCTTGCGGATCTCACTCTCGGTGATTTCCTTGCCCTCGAGAAATTTCTCCAGCAATACCTCGTCGGTATCGGCGACGGCTTCAAGCAGCGTTTCGCGATATTTTTCGGCTGACTCGCGCAGATCCTCGGGAATTTCGTCGGTGCGATAGCGGGCGCCGAGACTGTCATCGTCCCACAAGATCGCCTTCATCGAGACCAAATCGATCACGCCTCGGAAATGCTCTTCGCTACCGATCGGCAGCTGCAGCGGCACGGCGTTGGCCTTGAGCCGATCGCGAATCATCGCGACGCCGCGAAAAAAGTCGGCGCCCACGCGATCCATCTTGTTGATGAACGCGATGCGCGGGACGCGGTACTTGTCGGCCTGGCGCCACACGGTTTCGGACTGCGGCTCGACACCGCCCACGGAGCAGAATACCGCCACAGCGCCGTCGAGCACGCGCAGCGATCGCTCGACCTCGATGGTGAAGTCGACGTGCCCCGGCGTATCGATGATGTTGACGCGATGATCACGCCAGAAGCAGGTGGTGGCCGCCGATGTAATGGTGATGCCGCGCTCCTGTTCCTGCACCATCCAGTCCATCGTGGCAGTACCGTCGTGGACTTCACCGATCTTGTAGTTGATGCCGGTGTAGTACAGGATCCGCTCCGTCGTCGTGGTCTTGCCCGCATCGATGTGGGCCATGATCCCGATGTTGCGGGTCCGCTCGAGTGGAACTTGCCGTGGCATATCTTCAGACAGCGCGAGCGGCTCCCGCGAAGGAGCCGCTCGCGCCGCATCTCCTCAATTCGTCGTTACCTACCAGCGATAGTGTGCGAAGGCCTTGTTTGCCTCCGCCATGCGGTGCGTGTCTTCTTTTTTCTTGATCGCGCCGCCGCGCCCGTTGGCCGCATCGAGAATCTCGCCCGCCAACCGTTCCGCCATCGACTTCTCGCCCCGCGACCGCGCATTCTGCACCAGCCAGCGCATGCCGAGGGAGAGCCGCCGATTCGGCCGCACTTCAGACGGAACCTGATACGTGGCGCCGCCGACTCGCCGCGACCGCACTTCCACCACCGGCTTCACGTTGTCGAGCGCCCGCTTGAAAATACCGAGCGCGTCTTCCTTCGCCCGTGAGGTCACGAGATCGAAGCTGCCGTACAGGATCTGCTCGGCGGTGCTCTTCTTGCCGCGCTCCATCATCGAATTGATGAACTTGGCCACGATTCGATCATGGTACTTCGGGTCGGGCAACACTTCCCGACGACGTACTTCGCCTTTGCGCGGCATAATCTGATACTACGCTACGAGCCTACCCGGCCTACTTGGGCCGTTTGGCTCCGTACTTCGAGCGCCCTTGTCTTCGGTCCTGAACTCCAATCGAGTCCAGGGTCCCGCGAATGATGTGATACCGCACCCCCGGCAGATCCTTCACACGACCGCCGCGCAGCAGCACCACTGAATGCTCTTGCAGGTTGTGGCCAATACCGGGGATATAAGTGGTGACCTCGATGCCGTTGGTCAATCGCACGCGGGCGACCTTCCGCAACGCCGAGTTCGGCTTTTTCGGCGTCTGGGTATAGACGCGCGTACACACGCCGCGTTTCTGCGGCGAGCGCTGCAGGGCGGGCGCAGCAACCTTACGCCGCTGCTTGGCGCGCCCCTGCTTCACTAATTGGTTAATCGTCGGCATCAGTCCCCAGTTGTTCTGCGTCCAGTCGTTTGAAAGAAGAGCGAGACAATAGGCAAAGCGCTCCCACCTGTCAAGGTCAGCCCTGGCTCGCCTCGGCAACGACAGGGGCGGCCTCTTCATCGGCGACCCCTTCCGGCTGCTCTGCGACCAACTCCATGCGGCCATACGACAGCAGACCAGTACCTGCCGGGATCAGCCGACCCATGATAACGTTCTCCTTGAGGCCAACGAGGTGATCGACCTTGCCGTTGATCGCCGCTTCGGTCAGCACCTTGGTGGTCTCTTGGAACGACGCGGCCGAGATGAAGCTCTCGGTCGAGAGACTGGCCTTGGTGATTCCGAGCAGCAACGGCTCAGCGATGGCCGGCTCACCGCCACTCCCGAGGACCGTTGCGTTCTCTTCCTCGAAGCGCCACTTCTCGACGTGGTCGCCGATCAAGAAATCGCTATCGCCGACCTCCTTGATCCGCACGCGGCGCAACATCTGCCGCACGATCACTTCGATGTGCTTGTCGTTGATCCGCACGCCCTGCAGGCGGTAGATCTCCTGCACTTCGTCGACCAAATACTTGGCGAGCGCCTTCTCGCCGAGGATGGTCAAAATGTCGTGCGGATTGGACGAGCCATCCATCAGCGCCTCACCGGCGCGCACGGCGTCGCCCTCGTGCACGCTGATGTGCTTACCCTTCGGGATCAGATACTCGCGCGGCTCGCCGACTTCCGGGGTCACCACCACCTTGCGTTTGCCCTTGGTGTCCTTACCGAAGGAGACGATACCGTCGATCTCGCTGATGACCGCGAACTCCTTCGGCTTGCGGGCCTCGAAGAGTTCCGCCACGCGCGGCAGACCGCCGGTGATGTCCTTCGTCTTGGTGGTCTCGCGCGGCATCTTCGCGATCACGTCGCCCGCATTCATCTTCTGCCCTTCGCTGACGTGGATGTGCGCCCCCACCGGCAGTTGATACCGTGCGACCGCCTCTGAACCCGGCAACTTGGCGGTGTGCCCCTGTTCGTCCTTGATCGACACGCGCGGTCGCTTGTCGAGATCTTTGCAATCGATGATGACCTTGGTTGACAACCCGGTACGCTCGTCGACCTTCTCTTCCATTGTGACCGTGTCGACCAAGTCGCCGAACTTCACGGTGCCACTCACTTCGGTGAGGATCGGCAGCGTGTAGGGATCCCACTCGGCGAGCAAATCGCCGCCCTTCACCCGCGCGCCGTCCTTCTTCTTCAGCTTGGCGCCGTAGACGATGCGATAGCGCTCGCGTTCACGCTCGCGACCAGGCTCAGGCATTTCGATGACGGCCAATTCACCGTTGCGATTCATCACCACCAAGTCACCATCCCGGTTGGTGACGGTCGACAGATTGATGAACTTCAGGAAGCCGTCGTTGCGCGCTTCGAGCGCTGTTTGTTCGGCCCGCCGGCTGGCGGTGCCGCCGATATGGAAGGTCCGCATTGTTAACTGCGTGCCCGGTTCGCCGATCGACTGGGCGGCAATGACACCGATGGCCTCGCCGAGGTTAACCATGTGGCCACGCGCGAGATCGCGCCCGTAGCAGCGGACGCATACGCCGCGCCGCGACTGGCAGGTCAACACCGACCGGATCTTCACCCGTTCGAGTCCGGAGTCCTCGATGGCCTTGACCTTGGCCTCGTCGATTTCCTCGGTCGTGCGCACGAGTAGATCATTGGAGAACGGGTCGTGAATGTCTTCGAGCGCGACGCGCCCGAGCACACGATCGCCGAGGCCCTCGATGATCTCACCACCTTCGACCAGCGGGGAAATCTCGATGCCGTCGATGCTGCCGCAGTCCTGTTCGGTGATGATCGAGTCCTGCGCCACATCCACGAGACGCCGCGTGAGATAGCCGGAATTGGCCGTCTTCAAGGCGGTGTCGGCCAAACCCTTGCGGGCGCCGTGGGTCGAAATGAAGTATTGCAACACCGTCAACCCTTCGCGGAAGTTCGCGGTGATGGGCGTCTCGATGATTTCGCCCGACGGCTTGGCCATCAGGCCGCGCATGCCGGCGAGCTGGCGGATCTGCTGAGCGCTGCCGCGCGCGCCCGAGTCGGCCATCATGAAGATCGGGTTGAAGCTGGGGATGCTGTGCTTCTGGCCCTTCTCGTCGGTGACCACCTGCGTGCCGAGGCCGCGCAGCATCTCGTCGGCAATACGATCGGTGACCTCCGCCCAGATGTCCACGACTTTGTTGTAGCGCTCACCGTCGGTGATCAGGCCCTTGTTGTACTGCTCCTCGATCTCGCGCACCTCGCCGTTGGCCTCATCGAGCAGCTTGGCCTTGTTGGCCGGGATCATCATGTTGCCGATGCAGATCGAGATCCCCGCACGTGTCGCGTAGTCGTAGCCAAGGTCCTTGAGCTTGTCCGCGAAGATGACCGTGGCCTTGTTACCGGAGTGCCGGTACGCCAGATCGATCAGTCCGGCCAACTCCTTGCGCTTCATCACGCAGTTGACTTCTTTGAAGGTGATCTCGGGCGGCACGATCTCGTAGAGCAGCACGCGCCCGACCGTGGTTTCGAGACGCTCGCCATTGAGCCGCACGTTGATGGGGGCTTGCAGGTCGACTTCGCCCTGATCATAGGCGATGCGTACTTCTTCAAAGCTTGAGAAGCGCTTACCGGCGCCCTTCGCAGTGCTGAGCTCTCGCGTCATGTAGTAGAGGCCGAGCACAATGTCCTGAGTCGGTTCGATGATCGGCCGGCCATTGGCGGGCGACAGGATGTTGTTGGTCGACATCATCAGCGCGCGCGCCTCGACCTGCGCTTCGACCGACAGCGGCACGTGGACCGCCATCTGGTCGCCGTCGAAGTCGGCGTTGTAGGCCTTACACACCAGCGGGTGGAGTTGGATCGCCTTGCCCTCGATCAGGATCGGCTCGAAGGCCTGGATGCCCAAGCGGTGCAATGTCGGTGCACGGTTGAGCAACACCGGGTGCTCGCGAATGACCTTGTCGAGGATGTCCCACACTTCGGGACCCTCCTTCTCGACCATCTTCTTCGCGCTCTTGATGGTGGTGACGAAGCCGCGTTCTTCGAGCTTGTTGTAGATGAAAGGCTTGAACAATTCGAGCGCCATTTTCTTCGGCAAGCCGCACTGGTGCAAGCGCAGTTCCGGACCGACAACGATCACGGAACGACCGGAGTAGTCGATGCGCTTGCCGAGCAGGTTTTGGCGGAAGCGGCCGGTCTTGCCCTTGAGCATATC
>JBGOUW010000474.1:0-3985 GCA_041477755.1 Binatia bacterium | reverse complement strand
GCGAAGGACGACGAGCCGCACTTTCTCGCGCCTGATACCCGCATCCCCGAGCGCGCCGGCGTTCGAGTAGGCTTGCAGTGCAAAACGCCTGACGGGCAGCCGGTGCTGCTCTGCTGGTAACCTCGAAAACGAGTGGGGTCGTCGATGACTCGAACGAGAGTATTCGTGCTCGTGCTCGTCGCTCTGCTACTGGCCGGCCTGCCGCGGCCCAGGCGGGTACACGCACTCAGCACCGAGCAGGTGGTGATCATCTCGGTCGTGGGTGTGGCGGCCTATGCGGGGCTTCTCTACGTTGGGTACCAAATCGTCTACGGAGATAGTCCCGACCACTTTCTCGTTCCGCCCGCGCGTCGACTCGATCTTCCCAAACAGCGGGCGCAGAGTCGGCTGCACGTCGGGCCGGAGTGCCATACTCCCGACGGGCAGCCGGTGTTGCTCTGCTGGTAAGCCGAACGCGATCCGCTCAACCCGCCTGGGCGCGCTGGTACGCCGGCCGTTCGGTGAGACGAGCGACATACGCACTCAGGGTTGGCTGATCAGCCAGCAAGCCCATGAATTGTCCCCAGCCAAGCGTCGACCCGATCATGACGTCGGCGGCTGAGAACTGTTCGCCCAAGAGATAGGGCTTGGTCGCCAACGCGCTGCTGAGCACTTTGGCGACTTCGGCGAATTGCTGGCGGCCGGCGTCAGCCGCTTTCGCCGAACGTTCCGCTTCCGGTAGCATCACGGTGTTCATGAACACCTGCAGCACCGGTGGCTCGAGCGTCGCCATCGCGTAGTGCATCCACTGGTAGTAGAGCCCGCGCGCCGTGCTGCCGACCGGGGGCGCGAGCCGCTTGTCGGGATACTTGTCGGCGAGGTAGCTGCAGATCGCCGCTGACTCGAACAACGCCAAGTCACCGTCCACCAACGCGGGCACTGCCCCGTGCGGATGGATCTTGAGATACGCCGGCGTCTTGTCCTCGCCTTTGGCGTGGTCGAGTGTGACCAGTTCGTAGGGCGCACCGATCTCCTCCAAAAGCCAGCGCGGGCGCACAGAACGAGATTGCGGACGATGATAGAGCTTCATGACGACCTCCTTTTGTATGTCCAGTTGAAGCGCATCCTGGTCCGGTGCCGTCGCTAAGTCCAGCAGGGCCAAGTCCAGCGGGCCAAGTAGCGGGCAAAGTAACCGGATGGATCAGAACAGCCGCCCCAGCAGCGCCGGCACGGCGTGCTCGACACGCAGTCGCCGGGCGCCGAGCGACACCGGCTCGAAGCCGTGGGCTTGCAGCAGCTCGACCTCAAACGGAATGAATCCGCCCTCAGGGCCAACCGCCAACGTCACCGCTTGCTGCACGTCGCGAGGGCTGGGATGCACCGCGGTCGGATGCGCAACCAGTGCGCGGGTACCGCGCGTGAGCTCCGCCACCTCGTCCTCAACGAACGGTTTGAAGCGATACCGCAGCGAAATCTCCGGCAGCACCGTGTCGCCGGCTTGCTCGAGCCCAAGCAGCATCTGCTCGCGCAACGTCGTCGGCTGCAGCAGCGGGCTCTGCCAGTAACTCTTCTCGACCCGAAACGTGTTCAACAGTACCACGCGCTTCACCCCCATCGTCGTCACCGCCGCGAGCACCTTCTTCAGACTCTTCGGTCGTGGCAGCGCGAGCACCAGCGTCACCGGTAGCGGCGGAGGTGGCGCTTGATCAAGCGCAACGTCCATTTCCAGCGCGTCGTCGCTCAGTGCGGTGATCACGCCGCGGCCGAGTTGGCCGTTCACCACACCGACGCGCAGTTCGTCACCAACGCGCGCGCGATGAACAGCACGGACGTGCTCGACGCGGCGCCCGCTGATACACACGCGGTTCACATCACCGACGAAGTCGTCGTCGAAGAGCAGGAGCAGGTTCATGCGCTGCACTGCCCTACCTCAAGCGGCCGGGTTGCCTCAACTGCCGCGCTAACGCATGGTGAGCGGCAACCGCTGGAGGACCCGATGATCGATCTGCACTACTGGCCGACGCCGAACGGGTGGAAGATCACCATCATGCTCGAAGAGACCGGGCTGCCGTACACGATCAAGCCGGTGAACATCGGGCGCGGCGAACAGTTCACGCCGGAGTTTCTCGCGCTCAGCCCGAACAACCGGATGCCGGCGATCGTCGATGACGCTCCCTCCGGCGGCGGCGCACCGATCGCGATCTTCGAATCGGGCGCGATCCTGCTCTACCTCGCCGAGAAGACCGGTCAGTTCATGCCGAAGGACGTGCGCGGGCGCTACGAAGTCACGCAGTGGCTGATGTGGCAGATGGGTGGGCTCGGCCCGATGCTCGGCCAGGCGCACCACTTCCGTCAATACGCGCCGGAACCGCTGCCGTATGCGATCGATCGCTACACCAACGAAGCCAATCGCCTCTACGGCGTGATGAACACACGGCTCGCCGACCGGCCGTTCCTGGCCGGCGACTACTCGATCGCCGACATGGCGTGTTGGCCGTGGAGCGTGCTCTACGAGCGACAGGGGCAGACACTCGAAGACTTCCCCAACTTCGCGCGCTGGCTCGAAGCGGTACGTGCCCGGCCCGCGGTACAGCGCGGCTTCGCGGTCGGCAAGGACTTGCGCCAGGCGGCGCAGGCGGTGGGCCAATCCGCCGGTATGGACGAGCAAGCGAAGAAAATTCTCTTCGGCCAGCGCGCACGATAGCCACTTCCTAGTCAGCGATGGCGACGGCTTCCGTACGGCTTCTCCATCCTGTACGTTCTCCAGCGTGACCAATCGCTGTTCCGTCGAAACGCAGTTCTTCCGACTGCTCAACCGGCTCGTGGAGCCCTATATCCGCGCCGGATGGGCTTCCCCGCGCTTTGTCCCCGGCGGCCTCGTTGTGCTCGAGACGAAAGGCCGTCGGACCGCACGTCGCTCCAAGGTTCCCCTCGCGGCGATTCGGATTCAGGACCGCATCGTCGTCAGCACCTTTCGCGGTGATCGGTCACAGTGGGTGAAAAACGCATCCGCCAACCCCGAGGTTCGCTATTGGTTGCGCGGGCGAGCGAGGCGAGCGACGGCACATGTCATCTCTGCCGAGCATCGAACGCGCAGCAAGAGCGATTTGCCGCCGACGCTGCGCTGGCTCGTTCCCACGTTAGCTCCGTACACCTACGCCGGATGGGCATTTGCCGTTCTCAGTCCCCAGCGGGACGCCGGCCGGCACGCACCCGCGAAAACGTCACTGCGGGGCGTCGGTCGGCGCGTTGCATCGCGCTGACGCATGGAGATCCGCATCGACAGCCTGTTGCGCGGCGCGCGGGAGGCGGAAGGGACCGTCGTCATCGTCGACGTATTGCGGGCGTTCACGACCGCTGCGGTCGCCTTCGCCCGCGGTGCGTCACGGATCGTCCTGGTAGCAGGCGTCGATGAAGCGCTGGACCTGCGCCGCCGCGGCGTCGGCGACTTGTGTATGGGTGAAGTTCACGGCAAACGGCCCGCCGGTTTCGATTTCGGCAACTCGCCGTTCGAGCTCTCAACCGCCGACGTAAAGGGACGGAGGCTGATTCACTCAACCACGGCCGGAACAGTGGGGGTCACCGCCGCGCGCAACGCGACGCAAATCCTCGTGGCGGCGTTGGTGAACGCGCAGGCCACCGTGCAGGCGCTGCGGCGCGATGATCCTGCGGTCGTGACCATCGTCGCCATGGGCGCGCAAGGCGAGACGCGTGCCGACGAAGACGAACTGTGCGCGCTCTACCTCCGCAATCTTTTGCAAGATCGGCACCCCGATCGCGACGCGGTGCGCCGCTTGGTGCTGGCGAGTGCCGAGTCGCAGAACTACGACGATCCCTCACGCCCGCAGTTTCATCCCAAGGACCGCGAGATCGCCTTGCAGATCGATTCCATTCCGCTGGCGATCCGTGTGACGCGCGAGAGTGGCCTGTTGATCGCCCGCGCCGCTGCGTTTGCCTGATTTCGTCCGGTGCGCAAGAAAGCAGCGGACTCGCCCCGAGGAGTCCG
>JBGOUW010000276.1:0-6758 GCA_041477755.1 Binatia bacterium | reverse complement strand
CCAGCGCCGTACCTAACCAAATTTTCTTCATATTGCTCTCCTCCCTCGAAAAATGTTTGGTCCAATGGACCGCTTCTCCCCCAAACGAGTCAGCCCACCTCCGCGGAGGATCGCGGCCGTACTCGCAACGACGACTTGCCACACTATACATCCTGGAACCTAGACTCCTGCAGATCGACCTGTGCAATTATCCGCCGCGGGCGAAACCTTTGTCAAGACAGAATTGCACAGCTCCCTCGCCTTTTACCGCGCCGAAAAGAGGCTGGTGACGACGTTGTCGCCAACCTTCGCGGTTTCCAGGACCGGAAACGCGGTGGCGATGCGCCCACCAGAAGTGCCACCGGTCGGGTCGTTCATCAGGGCGGTGCACGAGAACTCCGACCCTTTAATCGCATCGATACACGTCGTACCGAGGGAATTCCCCGTACAGGGCCCATTGATGAACACAGTTCCCGCAAGGATGCCGTCGGGGTTGGCGTCCACCAATACGCCGGCAGCCGTGCCGGTAGTTGTTGGCAACGTCTGCGCCGAGCCGCGCGCGAAGGGCGGATCGTCGTCGGTGCACGGGATCCCGTCCAGTCCCTTGCCCTGGCCTTGGCCGATGGAGCTCGTATCGGTGTTGCAGCCGCCACCATCGACGATCGTGCCGATGGCGCTGGTGTTGAGCAGCACCGCCGCACCCTGCCCACCGGTGCCGCTGGCGATGATGTGGATCGGACTGTTGCATACTCCGGGGTGGATGCTGGTGGCGTTGCAGCCGTTTCCGCACACGCCGTTGACGCCGCAATCTGCATCGCCCGCGCACGCGGTGCCCTGCGCGATCGTCCCTGCGGTGCAGATCGATTTGGATTCAAGACAGGCTTTGCGCCCACGCCGCTCGGGTAACGCATCCGCGGCGGTGCAATTCGGATCGTCGGGACTGGTACAAACACCCGGCGCAGCGCAGTCTACACCGAGCGGCACGGTGCTTGGGCAACGCTTGCGATTGTCGGTTCCGCCGACACAGATGCCACCGCCTTGCAGGTAGCCGACACAGGTGCCGCCCGGGCAATCGAAAACGCCAGTGACCGGATCGATCGTACACAAATTGCCGGCCTTACCACCGGTGGTGTTGGCACTACAGACCCCGGGACCCTGTCGACTGCATACCCCGATCCCAACACAGTCATTGTCTTCGACGCACGCCCCCCCCGGATTGGGGCCGCCATCGCACTTGCTGGTCGCCAGGTTGCACGTACCGAAGGCACTGCACTGAGTATCGATGTCGCAGGCCTCACCGATCTTGGGGCCCTGGATGCACTTGTGCGACGGGGTGGTGTTGTGGTCGACCGCCAACGTGATATCGACACCCATCAAGCCGGCGATGCCGCAACCGACTTGGCCGGAGGCCGAGTTTCCGGGGCCATGGATGTCGGGGGCCGGAATGCCGCGCACGCAGGCGCAAGCCAAGCTGGGCACCTTGATCGGCTTGAACTGCACATCGCTCGCCTTGATGACGACGGGAATGCGGCCGTCGACGGGGTTCGCCTGACCAGAGGTCACCACCTGACTGCCTTGCAGCGGCCCAATGTTTAGCTGCAAGACGCCACCTTCGAGGCGCGCGCGCGACTTGCTCAGACAGGACGGTGCCGCGGTCGAGGCGCCGCACTGACTCGAACAGATCGAGCCGCAGACCCCGCCGGTGCCACACTCCGAGTCCAATTTGCACGCAACCCCGTTCTTCAACGGATCGGGGCTGTTGCACACCAAGATCTGGTTGCATTTGTTGGGCGCGACGCAGAAGGCGTCGGTAGTACAGGCCTGTCCGGCTTTGGCGCCGGCGTTGCACTGGAAGCTCGGACACGTCAGGCCGGTTCCACAGTCCGCGGTGGCGGTGCACGCTTTGCCGTAGTTCGCCGCCGCAGGGTTGGGACCATCGCACACGCGGCAGCTGGCAATGCTGGTGCTGCTGGCACACAGGCGGCCTTTGGCGGGTCCGGCTAAGCAGTAGGTCTGCGAGGGATTGGTGGTCGACCCGGTGCAGCTCTGGCCGGCGCGGCTGGCGGGTGAGGTACACTCACCGGCACCGAAGCAGGTACCATTGACGCCGCACTCGCCTTGGGTTGCCGGTGTATTCCCGCCGGTCGAGCCGATGCTCGTGCAGACCTTGCCGTCCATCAGCGTAAAGCTCACGCCGTCGAACACGTTGTTGGTGACGCTCTTCAGCACGCCGCCGCTGCACACCGCGCCGGTGAAGACGAACGGGCGGCGGTCTTCGTGGGTACAGTTCGACGCGCAGCCGTCGCCGCCGAACGGCGTGCAGGCACCGGCGCCGCACTCCGTATTGCTGGTGCAGTGGTTGCCGTAGCAGGGATTCGCAAGGCCGCTCGCCTCAACAACGCCGCAGACGACCGCGGCCGTCTCCGTGGTACACGCGGTGCCCATATTGGGTCCGGCCTGACAGAAGGTTGGACCACCAACGCAGTTGCCGCCGTCGTCGCATTGCTCCGGCGCGGTCGTGACGCCGTCACCGCAGATGGCGATGGTCGGTCCGGTTGGCGTCAGAGTTGGTGGCTGCGTAACGGTCGCAGTCAGGGTGGGCGTCGGCGTGCTGGTCTGGGTCGCCGTATTGGTCGGGATTGCCGTCGGGACCAGTGTGTTGGTCGGGGTGTGGGTCGGTATAGGCGTGAGTGAGGGGCCTACCGGTGTGTTGGTCGGCGTCAGCGTCGGCGCAATCGTATTCGTCACTGTGATGGTGCTGGTCTGGCTTGGTGTTGATGTGTTCTGCGGTGTCGGCGTCGCTTCGACTTGCGTGCAACTGGCGGCATCGAGGAATGAGGCGATACAGTTGTCGACTTCACTCTGCGTGACGGTGCCGTCGTTGTTCTGGTCGGCGTTGCGGCAGGTGTCGATGGTGGCCGGGTTGTTCTTGATGTTCACGCAGCGTTGGACTTCGGAGATGATGACCTTGCCGTCATCGTTGCAATCGCCGACGCACACGGCGCGCGCCGCGTCGCCGGCGAGACCAGCGGCAACCAAGAGGAGGGCGGCCCCGAAGACGGCCCGGAAGCGCGGCTTGTCGAAACGCGTCATAGTCATGTCCTCATCTTCCCCGTTTGCCCGTTGCCTGCAAAGCCTACTGCACCGTGATCATGCCGTTGCCGCCGCCGACGCCGATCTGCATGCCGTCGGGACTGGCGGCGTCCGGCGTATTGCCCAAGACGATGGTCTGACCGCTGGTGCCCTCCGCGACCACGAAGGTGCAGTGGAACGCGGCGCCGTCGGCGATCTGAGTGTTGTTGTCGGGCGACACCACACCGACGCGCAGCAATTTCATACTGTCGCTATCGAGGAGTTTAGCGAACACCGACTTGTCGGCGGCGTCAACCGTGCAGTCGGGATGGTTTTGTCCGTCGAGCATGACCGACAGTTTGTTCGGGTCGAACTGGATATCCATCGCCAACGCCGCCAACGCCTGGCCCCGGCGCTGCACCGATCCGGCGATGCTCACCGGACTGCCGGCGGTGCCATTCACGCTCCCGAGCCCGAACGCGGGCGGCGCGGCGCTCACCTGAATGTGGCCCGCGCTGCCGAGCGCAGTGACGCTGTCGCCGCTCGGGCTGGAGGCGCCGGGTGTGTTGTTCAGCGTCAGCGCACCGGCTGGCGCGTCGACGTTGATCGCGAAATGGCAGGCGTATAGCACGCCGGCTGTGATCGCGGTGTTGTTGTCGCCGATCACGCCGACGCGCAGGATCTTCTTGCCCACGGGCGCACCCGACGGGAAGCCGAGGATCAGTTGCTTGCTGCCCGCCAGGCGGCCATCGATCGAGCAGTCCGGCTTGCCGGAGACCAGCGGTACGTCGACCAACGCGGGGTCGAACTCGATGTCGTTCGACAGCGCGGAAACCGATGAGCCGTTGGTGGTGAGGGTCGCGGGTAGCGCAACCGTCATCCCCGCCCCACCGTTGACCGAGCCGAGGTCGACTTGCACCGCATTCGGCGTCAGCGTCACCGTCGGAGTATTCGTATGGGTCGGCGTCCGGGTCGGCGTCAGCGTCGGCGTGTCGGTGACGGTCGGGGTGATCGTCAGGGTGGGTGTGAGGGTTGGCGTATGCGAGTTGGTCGGGGTCAACGTTGGGGTGTTCGTCGGCGGCGGTGTCGTCGGGGTCGGCGTCGCGGTAATCGTCGGGGTGTTGCTCGGCGTGTTGGTGTTGGTTGGCGTGCTGGTATTCGTCGGCGTCGGCGATGGACCGGTCGGCGTCGCCGTGATCGTCGGCGTAGTGGTTGTGGTCGGTGTTTTGGTAAGCGCCAGCGTTAGCGTCGGGCTCACCGTGCCGGTGCGCGTAAAGGTTGGGGGCACGGTGGTTGGAGACGGTGTCGGCGAAATGACCGGCGTCGGGGTCGAGGTCGGCCGGCGCGTCGCCGTCGCGGTGGGATTGGCGCCGGCCTCGTTCAGCGTCTGTTGCACGCCGACGTCGCTGGCGGCCAACGCGAGCGCACTCCCATTGATCGCGGCGACCGTCGCGCCCGCCGCCACGCCGGGAGCATCCTCGACGGCTACGAGCAAGTTCAGCACGTCGTTGGCGCTGTAGTTGCACAGCGGCGTACCGGCGGCGACCTTGCCCAAAATCAGCCGCACGACGGCTTCGCTGTTGTAGTAGATATCCACCGGCACCGTGAGACTGAAGACGAAGGCACGGGTGAGCGTGCCGTCTTGGGCCTGGCCCACCTGCACCATCAAACGCCCGCTGGCGCAATCGTCCTCGCTCAAACCATCGGGAACGGACAAGGCATAGTTCCCGTTCCCATCGGTATCTGCTTGGGCGAGCAAATGGCTCGACACGATGACGCCATCGACGATGTCCTCCGCTGCCACCCGCACCAGTTGGACGTGGACCATGCTGCCAACCGGGATCACATTACCGCTGATGGCCTCGGCTTGCGGGAGCGCCAAGGCTGCGAAGCGGCGCAACAGTGAGGGCTGCGCGCTGGCGACTTGCCCGCGCGGCAGGCGGACCTGGCCGGACACCGCACTACCCGGTCCGGGCGGCTGGGTAGGTGGAAATTTCACCGACACATCGGCGTTGCCACCGCACCCCGCAACCAGCGCCACCAACAGCAGAAAGACGGTGGCCCAAGCCGAGCCCCGCGCCGTGTACCGCCACATCATGAGGTGGCCTCCCCAAGCGTCATCATGCACCCGACCGTCTCAGCATAGTGTGAGCATAGTGAAGGACTCGTGGCTACCATTTGTCATCGATCTGAGTCAACAAGAAACCGCGGCGGTGCCGCGTTTTGTCTACGACCCTTCACTTGGCGGGCGGTGGAGCGGCGGCGGGTGGCGAAGCGGGCCGTTGGCGTTCCATCACTTTGCGCAGACTTTCGCGGAACACCGCCTGGGCGTCGGCACTCAGCTCATTATCCCCAACGCTGAACCACCCCTCGCTTGGTGTTGTGATGATTTGGGTGAGCTTTCCAAACCAGGTGGGGTCGGGATCGGTCGTGGTCGGCTTGCCGTAACGCTTCTTCAGCCAGCGCTCGACCTCGGCACCGGAATTACCGGCGTAGTAGGCGATGACGACCCACAGTTTCTCCTTCCAAAAGCGCAACTCGAGCGCGACTGGATGGGCGAGGCCGGGCAGCGTGACCTCGGTTTGATGATAGCGCTGGATGAGCGGACTGAGCGCTACTCCTGCGCCCAGCTCTTCGGTGGTGAGCTTGCGCATCTGCGGGTAGATCTTCTGCACCTGCGCGATCGATTGATTGAGAGTCAGTTTGCCGAGGCCGCGGCGCTCGCCTTTGTAGGCCAGCGCGGGCGCCGCGGTCGCCATCGCGATCACCGCGGCGACCACCAACCATCGCTTCCACGCCATAACCCGTTGCACTCCTGTAGATCAGACTGGATGTGGCAAGGGCGATGCCGTACCCGACATCGCCCTTGCGTATTCGCGCAGCACCCGCAGTCGCGGGCGCTCGCCCTACTTCGCCGTGAAGATGCTGCTCACGACGTCATCACCGATCATGGCCGCATCCAACGCTGCGAACGTGCTGACGTTGGCCGCGCCTGTGGTGACGCCAACGGCTAGTTGGGCGCAGTCGTACGGATTCCCGGTCTTGGAGACCTGACAATGATCCGGCTCTGTGTTGCCACACAGGAAGTCGGCGGAGATTTCGTCCTCCGAGATGCCGTCGCCATTCAGATTGAAGCCACCAGCATGCAGGACCGCGCCGGAGGCGGTGCCGGTGGTCGTGGTCAAGGTCTGCGCCGTGCCCTGCGTCTCGATCGGATCGTCGGCATTGCACGGGATACCATCATCACCCTTGGCCGGAACGCACGCGCCACCGGCACACGCATTTGCGTTAGTGGTGCAGGCCGTGCCGGGATTCGTGCCGCCGGCGCAGATCTTGGTCTTCTTCTCAGTCGCGCAGCTGCCGCCGTCGCTGATGGTACCGATGGCGGTGTTGGTGGAGATCAACGCCGATCCCGTCGGACCCGACTCACCATCACTGGTGATCGTCGCCGGGCCATTGCACAGCCCTTCATGCGGATGGGCCGTGCTACCATCTTCGACCGTGCCACCCGCGTCGGTGCAGTCTTGCGCCGTGAACCCGGGCGGTTCGTTGTCGACCCAGCCAATGGCATGGTCGAGAGTGAACTGCATGTTGACGTTGGGGAGACCATTGACGCCGCAGCCAATGATGCCCTTGCCGGAATTGCCGGCACCAAACGCCGGAACTTCCTTGCCGCGGACGCAGGCGCAGACCAGACCGGTCACGTG
>JBGOUW010000566.1:0-3216 GCA_041477755.1 Binatia bacterium | reverse complement strand
TGCCACTGCCGCAGGTTGCGCAGCGCGCGATCGAGCGTGAGGCAGCTCCCCGCGAGTTGACCGCCGGCTTTGAGCCGCACAGCTCCGCCCACCACGACGCAGGTCACACCAAACATCTCGTAGTCACCGTCGGGCAGACCGAGCGCACCGACCGCATCGCTGACTAATACGGCTTGCAGCGGTGGCTTGCTGCGCAACGCGAGGTCGACGACAGCCGGACTCAGATGATGGCCATCGCAAATCAGCTCGGCCGACAGCCGATCGTCGATCAGCGCGACGCCGGCGATGCCGGGCTCGCGGTGATGGAGTTCGCGCATCGCATTGAACAGATGCGTCACGTGCGTGACCCCGGCGTGCACCGCCAACAACATCTCGGCGGCGGTCGCGTTCGAGTGCCCGGCTGACACCACCACACCGCGGTCGTGCAGCGCGCGGATGAACGGAATCGCGCCATTAATTTCAGGCGCGATGGTGACGAGCCGAATTAAGTCGCCGCTGAGTGCTTGCAGCGTGTCGAACTCCTCGATCGACGGCGCGCGCATCCATTGCATGGCTTGCGCACCAGCACGGCACGGATTGAGGTACGGGCCTTCGAGGTGGATACCGAGAATGCGCGCGCCAGATTCCCGCGCCGCCGCAGTGGCAACAGCGCGCACAGCGACGCGCAGCGGCTCGGGTGCGAGCGTGGCGATGGTGGCGAGAAACCCCACCGTCCCAAAGCGCGCGAGGGTGCGGGCGATGACTTCGATCTGATCGGGATCCCCCTGCTCGACCATCGCACCACCTGCTCCATGGACGTGAATATCGATGAACCCGGGCGCCACTAGCAACCCGCGCACATCAATGACGTATGCGTTCGCTGCAGAGAGACTCGGGCCGACGCCGGTGATGACTCCCTCGTCGACGCGCACATCGACCCCCGTCAGCACACCGGCCGGAGTAACGACATCACCGCCACGGAGTAATAGACCCTGCATCATCGCTGGGGTTCCCACCGCGCGCCTACCAATGCCGAATGCGGTCGCGATACCGCTCGATCTCGGCCGCCACCGCGGTAAGGTCGGCGCCCTCGACGTTGCCGCTGGGAAAATTGACCACCGGCGAACCCGCGGCTGCCAGCCGCTCCATCACCGTTATCATCACTGCATGCAGCAGCGCAGCGCCGGCGATCGTCGACGTCGGTCCGACAGGATTGCAAACGTTGGCGAGCGAGATGGCCGCATCGCCAACGGCCCCGCCGTTGTCGAGCGTGAGGTCGGCGATCTCGAACAGCCGCAGCGTATGCGGCGCCAGAGGCGGGACCGCTGACGAGTGTGCAACGTTGGTGAGCGCGATCACTGTCAGGCCGCGTGCCTTCATCAGCTCCGCCATTTCTATCGGCGCCGGATTGCGTCCTGAGTTCGAGATCACTACGCCAACGTCCCCGCGCCGTAGATCGTAGCGGCTGGCGATCTCGGCGGCCGCACCCGGGGTACGTTCGGTCACCGTGCTGCGCCGCGCGCCGCCGCTAAGGACGACGTTCGGATCGAGCATCGCCTCGACCGCGATCAGTCCGCCGGCGCGATAGAAGATCTCTTCGGCTAGCATGTGCGAGTGCCCGGTGCCGAATAGGTGGACAACACCACCCGCCCGTAGCGACGCGGCGATCGCATCCGCCACGGCCGCGATCACTGCGCGCTGGCTGTCGCGCAAGCGCGTGAGCAGCATGATGACGGCGTCGAAGAAGCGTTCAGAGCCGGTCATGGACCCTTCTCCCTCTCCATCTGGGCAGAGGTGATGCGACGGTGGCCAGCCGCCAGTGCAACCGCAACCAGTCCGTCACGAATCGTGGCCTCGTCGCGCGGATCGACCATCGCGATCAACGCCTCGTAGCCACCGGCGACCGCCTCGGCCTGGGGGATGAAGTAGCCGAGGTAGTCGTTGGCATAGCCGATCACCAGCACCCGCTCACCCAGAGCGCGCCGCAGCTGTGTCCCAGCGCTGCTGAACAACTCGCCGGGCGCGGCGACGAGCGACACGTCCCCACCGCGCAGCGCTTGCAGTTGCGCCATCGGCGGCCGCTCGCCGAACAGCGCCGCCCAGCCACCCTGACTGCTCACCCACAGCGCCGCTTGCGCGCCTTCGACGCGTGCCTCGGCGACGCGCCGGGCGCGTGAATCGGCGGTGCGCGCGTGCATAGCTTTCAGGTCGGCGAGCGCCGCCTGCGCCTCCGCCAGCGCGGCTGCGGTGGTTGGCAGCGCACGCCAGCGTAGAGGAACTGCGCCGGCGGCCGCTCCGAGTGACGTATCGCCGAGCTCCACCTCGGTGGCGTCGTCCACAGCCGCGACGACCCCGTCCGCCAGCAGACGGGCGAGGCGTTGCAATTCGGCGGGCGTTTGCTCGCGGCGGGTGAAGCGCGTGCTGACGTCGCCAGCGGCGCCGTTAGTCAACACTACGGGCGCATCGAGCGTCTGCGCCGCCTGCACAGCGGCAGCGCCCAGCAGATCGCCCGAGTAGGCATGGTTGGCCGCCGACAGCACGGTCGGATGACAGCCGAAGTTGGCGAGCACGCCGAGCAGCGTGCCGTTGGGTTCATGCGAACTCAGCACGCGCACCATGTGATCGACGGGCATTGTAGCCTCGCGACGGTTGGCGGCGACCCCAGCGACGGCGGCACGACCAAACCGCAGTACGGCAGGCTTGGCACGTTGCCGCGCGTCACCGATGCTCGCGACAACTTGGTCGACCAGTACTTGCTCGTAGGTTGCGAGCCGCTCGTCGCGTTCGATCGCGGAGCGAAAGACCGCGGGCCCGGCGTGCGTATGCGTGGCGGCGATCAGCACTCGCTCCGCCGCGATGCCGTGGGTCCGCGTGATGCGCTCACGCACGCACGCCGTCCAGTCGGCGAAGACGTGGACGAGATCGAGCACGATGATTGCGATCGATGCTGCGCCGTCATCAATGACGATCGCGCGACCGTGCAGGCGATCGAGCACCGCGTCGGCACCACCGAACCGTGCCCCGTAGCCGCCCAGCGGTAACCCGAGCGGTGGCGTGATGTCGCACTGGCCGAATCCGACGTGGAGCGTCGTCATCGCGTTCCGCCCTCTAGTGTCGCATGCAACGCCATGGCCGTCGCCGAGGTGAACGGCAGCCCAAGCGCACGCAGCGCGAGTTTGAATGCACCCACCACGGGAGGAAATTCGGGCGCGGTGATGTGGGCGAGCGGACAGGCCG
>JBGOUW010000044.1:0-15748 GCA_041477755.1 Binatia bacterium | reverse complement strand
CGCGGGACGAGCAGTTGGAGCGGCGATCCACCCATCATCGTGACCCGCCAGCAATGCCGCGTCGCGCGTGCGTTCAAGGGCCAACCGGCCGAGCAGATCAGCGTGCAGACACTCGGCGGACAGGTTGGCGACGTCAGCATGAGCGCGTCGGCGGGTGCGGCCATCGCGCCCGACACCGACGCGGTGTTGCTGCTGCGCCGCAGCGAGTTCGGCGCGTACTATGTGGTCAATGGCGGCGCTGCCGGCGCACTGCCCGTCGCGGGCGGCTACGCGACCCCCACCATCGATGGCCGGTCGTTCGACGACTTCGCGCGCTGGGTCGCGGAGGTCGGCACACGATGACGCACGCTGGTCGGTTCGCACCGGCAGCGCGAGGCCTGATGATCGCGTTGCTGGCGAGCGCGGCGATGGCCGGCGCCGCGCAGGCGTACGTCTTGATCCGCGAGACGGCGACCAGCCCGCCGCAACATTGGCTCAGCGCTGCTCAGCCGGTGCTGATGCAGCTGAACGACCAAATCGGCCCGGCGCTTCCGAACGTCGCCGCGGGCAGTGATCCGCGCGGCGCGGTGACGCGCGCGCTCGGCAAGTGGCCGGCGGCGTCGGCGTTTCGTTTCGCGGAAGGCAGCACCGCGATCACATCCGCAGGATCCGACGGCATCAACCTCATTTCATTCGCCAACACGCAGGCGAATCGGCAGGCCTTCGAGATGGCCGGCGGCAATGCGGTGGTCGGCCTGACCCTCAGTTTCTTTCGCGTCGGGGGGGAGATCACCGAGGCCGATGTGATCTTCAATCCGGCGCTGCAGTTCAGCACGACGCTGGACACGGACACGGCGCTGCGCGCCGCGGGTCAATTTGACGTCGCAGCGGTGGCGACTCACGAGTTGGGGCATGTCATCGGGCTGCATCACAGCGGCGTCGAGTCGGCCGCGATGTGGTCGCTCACGTCGGTGCTGCAGCGGCAACTCGACAGTGACGACATCGCCGGTGCGCGCGTGTTGTACCCGAATGACGGTGCGTCCGCGCGCATCGCCGGGCGGGTGACGGTCAACGGTGGCGCGGCGTTCGGTGCGCAAGTCGTCGCGGTGGATCAACGCGGCGTAGTCGCCGCCAGCGCGCTGAGCTTGCCCGATGGCACCTACGCAATCGAGCAGCTCGCGCCGAGCACCTACGACGTGTACGTCGAGCCGCTCGATGGCCCGCACAGCTCAGTGCCCAACGTCGCATGCATCCGCGTCGGCAATCTCAGCGGCGCGGGCATCTACAGTGGTGCGACCCTGACCACCGATTTTCCGACGCGATTCGCTGACAACCTAGCAGTGAGTGCCGGTGCCACGGCGGCGCTCGACTTCGTCCTACCTTCCGGAGCGCCGCCGGTGAATCCGGCCGAGATCGGCACGGCCACGGAAGAGTCGGACGGATCGCTGATCGCCTCCGTCGCGTCGCATCCGATCGCGGTCATGCCGGGGGACTCGTTGATCCTGGTGGTTGCCGGGACCAAGCTCGATCAAGTGGTAGTCGGCGATGTCGATTTGGGTCCCGACATCAGCCTGGATGCCGAGGGCTTTCAAATCGTGATGTTCAGTTGTAACGACGCGCCGCTGCCGGCGTTCCTGGTCGGGATCACCGTGGCGCCGAATGCCGCGGGCGGCGGACACTCGATTGTCCTGCGCACCGGCAGCGAACGGGTGGTACTGACTGCTGCATTGCGTGTGCAGACGCCGGAACTTCCCACCCCGACGCCGTCGGTGACCCCGACACCGACCGTCACGCCGACGCGGACCGCAACGGCGACGCCGACCGCCACCCGCACCATTGGGCCGTCGTCCACGCCGGGCGCGTGCGTCGGCGATTGCGATGCGAGCGGCGACGTGACTGTCGACGAGCTGGTGCGCGGCGTCAATATCGCGCTGGGCATCGCGCCGCTGACCGACTGTCCGCTGTTCGATACCGACCACAGCGACGACGTCACAGTCGATGAGTTAGTGCGCGCAGTGAACGCGGCACTAAACCGATGTTGAAACGCAATGAGCGGTGTTGGCGAGCGGATAGTCGCTCAGATCTTTTCTGAGCAACACAACCGCACCAGCTCGCGAACGCCGGAGGAGCTGGTGTCTTCGAGATGGTGGATGACGTCGATGGCCTTCTCCATCTTCTCCTTGCGCAGCGTGTAACGGGTCTCGCGTCGGAACTTGTCCTCGACCGCCTTGCGGCGTTCATCGTAGGTGCGCCCGGCGGCGCCGAACGGCACTTCTTGCTCGGCGTCGAACGAGCGGCCGTCTTCCATCTCGATGCGGACACGGGCGCCGAGCGACATGCGGAAGTTGGTGAGGTCGGCGGTGCTCAAGTCGAGCTCGTACCGCTCGCCCTCCGGCGTGGTTGTGACTTTGAGCAGTGAGCGGTCGCGCATGCGCTGGGTCATCACGTCGTCTTGGCTAAGGTGAACCTTGGCGGCGAGCTCCCACACCGCGGGATCCTTGATCCGTTCGCGGGTGAGTTGGCGCGGGCCGAGGTCTTTGTCGATCAGGGCGACCGCGGCGTTGTAGCCGACCGAGAAGTTGAGCGTCTGCGCGAGCGTGTTGGGACCTTTCAGATGGGGTGCTGACAGCGCGTCCATGGCGAGCGTCAGCGGCGTGGCGGCGATGTGAATCGCTTTGACTTTGCGCGCATCGATGGCGTTCTGCCGCACCATCATGAGAATGCAGTCGACGAAGCTGTCGATGTACGCACAGCCGGGGTAGATCTTGTAACAGAGCGTATCGGTGAGCCAGATGCGCCCGAAGCCTTGGTACGCGCCCATCAACGGCGTGCGCGCGAATACGCTGACAAAGCCCTGCGGATTTTCTAGGATGTCGGGGGCGCCCCGCATACCGCTGGCGGCCAACTCCGCCGCCTGTACGCCGAGCGGCGCCGCCATCGAGGCCAGCAACACTTTCGCATCCGAGCCGAAGAAACCCGGCATGAGCGGGTAGGGCGGTTGCAGCAACGCGATGCCGATGCTGCCGAGGATCTGCTCCTTGTCGAGCTCCATCAGTTTGCAGGTTGCGATGGCGCTGCCGACGACGTGATTGAACGTCCACAACTGACCGTTGAGCGGGCCGATGAGCACCGAGGCCCCGACGCGGCCCTCGACCTCGTTCGCCAATGCTTGCGCCAGCAGCAGGTGCTTGCCGCCAACGCCAATCTTCTCAGCCACCGCCAGCGCGCTCAGCACCGCGGAGTGGCCGGTGTGGCCGGCAAACAGGTAGTCGTCGTAGTCGAGCGCCATACTCAGGGCGGCATTGCCGAAGATGGCATGACCGACCGCGGTGCGCTCGCCCGACGGCATCAGCGTGGCATCCTTGCCGTTGGACCACTCTTTCACCGCACGGCTCACTATGCGGCCGGCCTCGGAGAAATGACCGGCGTGGACCGAGGCGATCACGCTGAGCAGCTGGTTCTTGCACTCTTCCACCACGCGGCGCGGTAGATCTTCGAACCGCGTCTGTGCAACCCACTCTGCCATGCGCGCGGTGGCGCCACTTCCATCCATCAATGATGCCTCCTGAGTCTCAGTCGAGGTCGACTCTATACCGAAAAACCGCCCCCCGACGCCAGCGCGCACGCCGAGGTCCGATCTGAATTCAGGAGCTTCAAGCTGGCGGGGGGAGCGCTACCACCCCTGCAACTTGCATGCGCCACTGCAGATTGCAGGAAGCGAGTTCCGCCATCCAGTTGCAGAGCGATGGTCTTCAGCCGCTCTGCGTGAAGGCATGATTGTCGCTCGCAAATGACTTGACCCATGCGCAATCGCGTGGTTCCCTGGGCCGAGAGCCGAACCGGAGGTGAGCAGGATGCGTCGAGTTGTGGCGATTGTCGCATTTGGAATCGCGCCAATGCTGAGTGGAGCGATGATGGGCTGCGGGGGGTCGAGTTCGCCTGACGTGAATCAGCAAGTGCGACAGACTGCACAGGCTCAGGGTCTCAAGGGCAATCCGACGCTGACGCAGCCAGCTCTGACGATGTCGCAGCAAGAGATTGTCCAATTGCGCGTCGAACTCGGGCGCAATCTGTTCTTCGATCACGCCATGAGCGGCGTGCAGCACACCAGTTGCGGTACCTGCCACCATGCCGCCTTCCAGTTCTCCGATGCCCGCAACATCGCCCGCGGCACCTTTTGCGACCTGAACGCGACGGCCACGCAGATCACCTGCCATGATGCCCCGACGCCGGGGCAAGACGGGAACGTCGTTGGACCTGATCGCAAGTCACCCCTCAACAGCCGCAACTCGCCGCTGCTGATCAACAACGCGCTCTTTCCCCGCTTGATGTGGAACGGCCGGTTCCGCTTCATCGACGAGAGCAGCACCGACGTCAACACGCTCGACGCATCGCTTGGCTTCCAATTTCCCGCTCCGGAGAAGCGCTTGCTGGTGCGCTCGCTGCTGACCGCGCAAGCCCATATTCCAGTCACCGAGGCCGTCGAGATGACCGGTGACTTTCCGCACACAGGTGAGCCGTTCGAGGATCCCGACGAGCGCAACCCCGAGGTCCGCCTCGGTATCGCCAATCGCATCAGTGATCTGCCCGGCTATCGACCGCTATTTGAAGAGGCGTACGCGTCAGGGACGCAGATCTTCCCCGGCGATCCGCAGATTCGAGCTGGGGATGACATTTCATACCTCGCGATTGCCGATGCTGTCGGGCACTTCGTTGAAACTCTGGTGTTCACCGATGCGCCGTGGGACCATTTTCTGAAGGGTGACGACCGCGCTATCAGCGAGGCGGCCAAGCGCGGAGCGCTGACCTTCCTGACGACCGGCAAGTGCTCGTCGTGTCACGCGGGCGATCTCTTCAGCGACTTCGACAATTACAACATCGGCGTACCACAAGTTGGACCCGGCACCGCGCAGTCCGACCTCAGCGATCCGGCCTACCGTGGTCTGCGAACGTGGGACTTCGGTCTCGAAGAGATCAATGCGAGCAGCAACGACCGCTTCAAGTTCCGCACCCCGTCGCTGCGCGGCGTCGCTCTCAGCTCGCCGTACATGCACAACGGGGCGTACACCACGCTCGAGGACGCGATTCGCCATCACGCGGATCCCGAAGCGGCGTACGCCAATTACAACATCACGCAGATCGAGCCGGATATGCAGGCGGCCGACGGCTTGAAGCCGATGGGCCCCGTGTTCGATCGCCGCAATCCGGTGGTGCTCGGGCCAGGCGCGGGTCAACAACGCATCGATCTCACCGAGGCTCAGATCGCCGACCTCGTCGAGTTCCTCAAGAGTCTGACGGATCCGCGGATGAAGGATACGGCATCACTCGCCCCCAAAACAGTCCCGAGCGGGTTACCCGTCGATGTCGCGGGGCCACGCCGGTTTCCCGTGTACGATTGATCCGTCGCGTAGCGGCCGCATTCAGTGCCCTGGTTGGGGCGTTGAGCCTCGTCGGGAGCGCTAGCGCACGGGCGACCGAGGTTCCGCCGGCGAGTTTTCGTACCGCAACGAACGTACTCATCGGTGGCCTCCCCGCGGCAGTCACCGCTGCGGATCTCAACAACGACCGCCATAGCGACATCGCGATCGCGAACTTCAGCACCAACTCGGCGACCGTGTTGCTCGGTGATGGCACGGGCGCGCTGACCAAACTTGCCGACTTCCTCAGCGGCGGCCAGCCGCTTGGTGTCGCTGCCGGCTTGTTTGATGGCGACGTCAACCCGGATCTCATCCTTACGGAGCGAGAGTCCAACAACATGTGGTTCTTGCGGGGTCGCGGCGATGGATCATTTCAGGCGCCACGTGTGGTTGAGTCGGGGCACGACCCATCGGCCGTCGTCGCTGTCGACTTCAACGGCGACGGCAAGCTCGATGCGGTACAGACTCAGTCAGCAGAAGGCGGTAGTGGCCGCGTCAACGTGATCTATGGCAATGGTGACGGGACGTTCGCTCCGCCGGTCGGCGCCTCCACGTCCAGCGGCAGCCTCGCCGTGACGATCGCCGACTTCAACGGCGATCGGTTGCTCGATGCCGCCTCCGCGAACGGCATGAGCCGCAGCGTCTCGGTGTTGCTTGGACGCAGCGATGGTTCGCTCGCAGGGCGGATCGACTCGCCGGCCGGCAACGGCCCGGCCGCCATCGACGCGGGTGATGTCGACGAAGATGGCAAACCCGACGTGATCGTCGCCAATTCGGGCGAGGACTCGATGAGCTTGTCACTGGGGCTAGGTGGCGGGAACCTGGGCACGCCGCAGTTTTTCGCCGTCGGTCACGCGCCGTTCGGGATCGCGCTCGCCGACATGAACGGCGACGGCCATCTCGACGCCGTGGTGTCGAACAGCAAGAGTAGCAGCGTCAGTCTGTTCATCGGTGACGGGCATGGTGGCTTTCCGTCGGTGAGGCACTTCATCGCGGATGCGACGCCCGTACGCTTGGTGGTCGCGGATCTCAACGAAGATGGGCTGCCTGATGTCGTGACGGTCAATGACGGCGTAGCGAAGCCAACCGCCAGCATCTTGCTCAACCATGGTGAAACACTCGAGGCGGTCGAGCAACTCCCGTCGGCCACGGATGCCGGTGCCGTCGCCGTTGCCGACGTGGACAACGACGGGCTGGCGGACGTGGCGGTGACTCACAGCGTTGCACGCGTTGTGGGTTTGTACCTCGCCCGCCCCAGCGGCGGCTTCGCCGCGCCGATTGCGCTTGATCCACACGGGCGCCCGATCAGTGTGATCGTTGCCGATATCAACAACGATGGGTGGCCGGACGCAGTGACGGCGAATGACAGCAGCAAGGATCTCTCGCTTCTTCTCAACAATCGGGGTCTATTTGCCGACGCGGTTTCAATCAACATCGGCGGGATCACACCGGCCGCAGTGGCTGCGGGCGACTTCGACGGTGACGGTGTACTCGATTTAGCGGCCTCGCAACCAAGCGCGAACCGCATCGCCGTCCTGCGCGGCCGCGGCGACGGAACCTTCAATGCGTTTGCGACGACCGCGGCTCAGATGAACCCGACCGCGTTGATAAGCGCCGACTTCAACCATGACGGCGTTGATGATCTCGCGGTGATCAACAACGGAGCCGGCAGCGTGTCGATCCTGCTCGGCCAGCGAGTGACTGGCCTGGCGCCGATGACCGCCGTGCAGGTCGGCAATCAACCGGTAGCCGCCACCGTGCTGGACGCCAATGATGACGGGCACGACGATCTCGCCGTCGTCCTCGCGGGCGGGAGTCTGCGGGTGCTGCTCGGCGATGGGCAAGGCGCGTTCGCCCCAGGGGTGTCGCTGCAAGCCGGCATGACGCTCAGTGGTGTGGTGGCACGCGACATCAACGGAGATCAGCGCGCGGATCTGCTCGCGAGCGATAAGGGTAGCGACGCGGTCTTGGTGTGGTTGAGCCGCGGCGACGGAAGCTTCGTCGATGCCACGAGCATCCGCGTGTCGCCTGGGCCGCTCGGTATCGCGGCGGCCGATTTTGACGGCGATGGCGACTATGATGTCGCGGCGAGCGGAACCCATCCGGCGGTGGCCACGAATCTGATCAACAGCGGCGTGCGCCGCGGCGATGGCAATGGTGACGGGCGTCTGGGAGCCGCCGACATGGTGGCCCTGGCTAGTATCGAAGGGATTGCGCACGGCGTCCGCGTCGAGAAGACCAGTCGCGCCGATCTCGACGCCAACGGTGACGGGCTCGTGAACGCTCAGGACACGATCGCGACGATGCATCGAATCTTTGGACGAGGGAGTCAGTGATGCAGGGCAGGCAGGCAAGCTGGCGCGTAGCGACAACCGTGGCGATGGTCCTGTTGTCGACCGTACCTGCTCTCGCGGCAGAGGTGAGCTTTCGCTCGGCATTGACGCAGCCGCTCAATGCCGAGCCCTCCACGATGGCGGTCGGCGATCTCAACAACGACCACGCCCTCGACGTGGTAACCGTCAACTTCCTCGATCGCACCATCAGTGTGTTTCTGGGCTCACCCGTGGGTGGGCTCACTAACATCGGGGACTTCCCCGCCGGTGGTACCGGGCACGGCATCGTCATCTTTGACCTTGATGGCGACACGATTCCGGACATCATCCTCAGCGAGGAAGAGTCGGAAAATCTGTGGTTTCTCCACGGCAACGGCGATGGTTCCGTGAGCGACCCGGTGCGGATCAATTCAGGGCACGATCCGCTCGGGTTGGCGGTGGGCGATCTCGATGGAGATGGCGTTGTCGATTTGGCGGTGGCGCTGTCCGACGAGGCCGGCGGGCGAGTCAGTCTCTTGCACGGCCACGGGGACGCCACGTTCGACGCGCCACAGGTGATCGATCTCGATCGTGGGAGCACCGCCGTGATCATTGCCGACTTCAACGGCGATAAAGCCAACGACATCGCGGTATCGAACAACGACCCGGGCACGGTTTCGATTCTGATCAACCAGGGTCACGGCAGTTTCGCAAACCCTGTCCGCTACCCGGTGAGTGCAGGTACCGGTCCGCTGCAGCTCCGTGATGTCGACGAAGACGGCTTCATGGATCTGATTACAGGCAACGCTGGCGACGACAGCGTGGGCGTGCTGCGCGGCCGCGGCGACGGGAGCTTTGAGACGGCGGCGTTGTTTCCGACTGGCGGCAGCGTGCTCGACGATCTCACCCTGGCCGATGTCAACGGCGATGGCCATTTGGATGTCGTGACCGCCAACCGCCGCGCGCAGAGCGTCAGCGTATTGCTGGGAGTTGGGGACGGGACCTTTGATCTGCCGCGCGGGTTCATCGCGGACGTCAGCCCGGTCGCGGTTGCGGTGTTCGATCTCACCGGCGATGGTGTTCCTGATTTGCTCAGCGCCAACACGGGCCCGGGCGGCGGTGATTTCCCCAGTTTTGCCGTGCTCCCCGGCGATGGTCGCGGCAACTTTGCTGCCATCGAGCAGTTGCCGGCTCCGCGCGCCAGTCCGGCGATGGCGATCGGTGATTTTGACGAGGACGCCTTGGCCGATGCCGTGGTCTCGTCTCCAGAGGAAAAGGGCGTGACCTTCTTCTTCGGCGCCAGCGGTCAGCCGCGGGCGTCGGAGTTCATCGCGACGGACTCGACTCCCGGTGCAATCGCCGCGGCTGATCTCGATGGCGACGACCATCTCGATCTGGTGACGGCAAACACCACGCCCGACTTGTCGATCCTGTTCGGCACCGGTGGCGGGTTTGGCGCGCCCGGTCATCTCGCGCTCGGGGCGGTGGCGAGCGCACTTGCGGTCGGTGATTTTGATCTCGATGGAGATCCGGATCTGGTCGTGACGGAGCCCGGTACACCGCCGCAACTCGCGGTAGTCCGCAACAACGGTGATCGAACTTTTGTTGCGCTCGCGCCGATGCAATTGAGCGGGCGCCCGTCGGCGCTCGTCGTCGGGGATTTCGACGGCGATGGCCGACCCGACATTGCCGTTGGCGACCTGAGCAATGGTCGCGTGGCGCTGTTTCGTGGCACTGGCAACAATTCATTTGTGGCGCGCCAACCGATCGAGCTCGGCGCGAGCCCGGCCGCGTTGGTGGTGACCGATATCGACGTGGACGGCGACGATGATCTCGTTGTGCTGACGAGCGGTCAGGCCGGCGTACGTGTGCTCACCAACGATGGGACGGGTCACTTCACCGTCGGTTCGCCTCGTAGTGTAGGCACGTTGCCGAGCGCACTGATTGCCCGCGATCTCAACGGCGACGGTGTGCCCGATCTCTTGATCGCGGATCAAACCGGAGACAGCGTGACGGTGCTGGTCAACGCCGGCCACGGCTTCCTGCAAACCGGCCCCGAGCCGCTCGCTGCCGTCCGTCCCAGCAGTATCGGCAGCGGCGATTTCGATGGCGACGGCCGGCCCGATTGCTTTGTGGCTGGCGTCACGGCGTGTCGGTTGACGAACTCGACTCCACAACCGAGCGTGCGTCGCGGCGATGGCAACGGCGATGGTCGCATCAACGCCGCGGACCTCGTGGCGCTGGTCCGCGAGTTGAGCGACGGTGATGGGGTCCGCGCGGACGACGTGAGCCGCGGTACGTACGCCGGCTCTCCTGGGGTCGATGCCGATGGCGACGGCGTCATCACGCGCCGCGACGCTCGCGCGATCGTCGCGCGTATGGTCAATCGTGTCGTGACGCCGGACGGCGCATCGGCGTCGTCGCCGTGAACCAGCGAGCCTCCTGCGACTTCGAGTTGACCTAGGCCTATCGCTCCCGTACCTTTTGCCGCGATGGCGCATCGCAACATCTTCCGTGCGCTCCCGTATCTCAACGTTGACTTCGTCCCGCACGATCTGATCGGAAACGAGGATTCATGAACCTGAGCGGTCGTTGGTGGCGAAGTGCCGGTGGTGTGCTTGTTGGTCTGTTGATGACTGGCGCGCTGGTCGGTTGCGACTCTGACAATGACAACCGGCCCCCCTCGACGGCGACGGCCACCGTTACGGTGGTTGCGACGCTGACCCGTGCGCCCGTCTCCACACCGACCGCGACGTCGATCGCGACGCCCACGACGACACCGACGTCATCAGCCACGGCAAGCGTCACGGCGACGCACACCAACACCGCCACCGCGACGAGCACGACCACCTCGACCAGCACGGCAACGCCGACCGCCACCGCCACCGACACGCCAACCGCAACCGCGACCGCAACCGATACACCGACTGCCACCGCGACTGACACCCCAACATCGACGCCGACCGCGACCGCCACCGCAACGGCGAGCCCGACCGAAACCGTAAGCGGTCCGTTCATCACCACTCTTGCCGGCACCGGCCTCGCCGCCCTCAACGGCGACGGCTTGCCGGGCATAAACACCGATCTCTACCTCCCGCAGGACGTGACCGTTGGGCCCGATGGCTATCTCTATATTCTCGACTGGAACAATCATCGCATTCGCCGCGTGGTGAACAAGCTGATCGAGACCGTGGCCGGGAGCGGCGAGTTGGGCGACGCGCAGGACGGGCCGGCGCTCGGCGTGAACTTCAACCACCCGACCAACGTCGCCTTCGATCCGCAAGGGCGCATGGTCATCGCCGCCTGGCACAACAGTGAGGTGAAGCGGCTCGATTTCACTACCGGCCTGGTCGCGAACCTCGCCGGTACCGGCGCGCGCGCGTTCGGCGGCGATGGCGGTCCCGGAAATCAGGCGAAGCTCGATCTGCCGAGTTCCGTGGCGGTCTATCCCAATGGCAACATCCTGATCTCGGATCAGGCGAACTTCCGCATTCGCATGCTCGACACCGCCGGCACGATCACCACGATCGCCGGCACCGGCACCGCCGGCTATTTCGGCGACGGCGGTCTGGCGAGCGTCGCGCAGCTGAATTCAGCGAAGGGCCAATCGGCAGCGCCGGCGGGTCGTCTCGTGCTGGACAGTCACAACCGCATCATCATCGCGGATACCGGCAACCATTGCATTCGGATGATCGACCAGAACGGGATGATCAGCACCGTCGCCGGCACCGGCACCGCCGGTTACAGTGGCGACGGCGGCCGGGCGACGGCGGCGAAGCTGAACACTCCGAGCGACGTCGCTGTCGCTGACGACGGCACGCTCTACATTGCCGACACGATGAATAGCGTCGTGCGAAGGGTGACGCCCGAAGGGATCATTTCAACCTTCGCTGGTACTGGCGACGGCGGGTTTGGCGGCGACGGCGGGCCGGCGATCAAGGCCAAGCTCGATCGACCGTACGGACTCACCGTGGGTCCCGACGGCGTCGTGTACGTGGCCGATACGCACAATCATCGTGTCCGCCGCATCACGCCGACGTTGCCGCCGGATTACGATCCCAACGGCGGCGGCGACAACACGCAGGTGACGATCATCCCGTGTACCGATGTGGTCGGCAGCATCTGCACGTATACCGGCACCGGCGAGTTAGGATTCAATGGCGACGGGCTCGATCGCTTGCAGACGGCGCTGTACTGGCCCTTCGACATCGAGTTCACGCCGCGCGGACACCGCTACGTCGTCGACTGGAACAACCACAAGGTGCGCGAAATCCTCGCCGACGACTCTTTCACGACCATTGTGGGATCCGACTTCGTCGGTGACGGTCCGCCGGATTTGAGTGACCTCACCGATCCCGGCGCGCCACCGCTCACCGTGAACCTCAATCACCCGGTGGATGTGCAGGAGTTTCCCAACGGCGATCTGGTGGTGATGTCGTGGCACAACCACAAGATCCGCGTACTCAACCGGCAGAGCAATCTGGTCAAGGTGCTGGTCGGGCGCGGTTTCGGTTTCGCCGGCGACGACGGACCGGCGAAGAGCGCGTTGCTCAATCAACCGCCGCACTCCACGTTCGATCAGAACGGTAACCTCTTCGTGATCGATCAGCGCAACCAGCGCATCCGAGTGATCTACGACTTCGCCACCAAGCAGGGGGACGGCATCATCACCACCGTTGTCGGGACCGGCGTGGCCGGTTTCAACGGCGACGGTGCGGCACTACAGACGCAGGTGAACTTCCCCGCCGGCCCAAATCCAGAACCGTCGGGGAGTTTGGCGTTCGCGCCGAATGGCGCGTTGTATTTCAGCGATACGCTCAACCATCGCATCCGTCGCGTCGATTTCCAGAGCGCGGATTTCAAGACTGCGACCGTGACCACGATCGCCGGCACCGGCATGCCCGGGTACAACGGCGACGGCATCGCCGCGAGCGACGCGCAACTGAACCAGCCCGAGGATCTGGAGATTGGTCCAGACGGCAATCTCTATTTTGCCGATACCAACAGCAATCGTGTCCGCATGATCGATCTGACGACTACTGGGATGATCAGCACGATCGCCGGTACCGGCGAAGCCATGTACAGCGGAGACGGCGGTCCGGCGAGCGCGGCGGCCTTGTGGCGTCCGTTCGGTGTGGCCTTCGACAAGTTCGGCGATCTCTATATTTCCGACACGTTCAACGGCCGCATCCGCAAGGTCAGCCGTGGCGGCGGCCCGTCAGCGATCTTCCCGGCCGACTATCGCGCCAATTTCGCACTCGTGCGCGACTGCCGCTTCAGCGCGGCGCACGGTGGTGTCAGCATTCGCGTCTACACCAACGCGGTGGCGACGCAGCCGTATCTGGACAACGCCAATCCGCTCCCGCTCGGGAGCATCGTCGTCAAGGAAGAGTTCAGCGGCACGGACTGCACCGACGACGGCAATCTGCTGCAATGGCGCGTGATGCGCAAAGAGGCTCCGGGCTTCGATCCCGATGACGCCGATTGGCATTGGCAACGCGTCTCGAAGGAACGCGCAGTCATCTTCGACACCAAGGACACCTGCATCGGTTGCCATCGCGTGTCGGACTGCCTGGCGCGCGACTACATGTGTACGGTTGACACTCCCAATGCCACGCCGACGGAAGTCGGCACCCCGCCGACGGTGACCGCAACCGTAACCGGAACGCCGCCCACAGCGACCCCGACGCGGACCGGGCCGCTCCCAACGGCGACGCCGATTCCGTTCCCCATCGCCCGCGTGCAGCAGGTACTCACTGCACTGCCCGCGGCACTGCTATCGATCACCGGCACTGCGGCGAACGATGTCTACGCGGTCGGTGCCGATGCCCACGATGACATGGGGCCGTACGTGCTCCACTACAACGGCCAGTTCTGGCGACGCCTCGATACTGGCGTCGGCACCGGCACGCTGTGGTGGATCAGTGTTACGCCCATCAATGGGGCCTTCTACTTTGCGGGCGAGAACGGCGTGATTCTGCGCTACGAACCGATCACCGGCACGTTCACGCGCCAGACCACCCCGGGCACCGAGACGCTTTTCGGCGTCTGGGGTTCGGACGATCACCACATTTGGGCGGTGGGCGGCGATCTGGCGGACCCAGATCAGGGCGGTGTCGTCTGGTTCTATGATGGTGAGACGTGGACGGTGGATGCCAACATCGAAAAGGCACACCTGCAAGGCATTCCCACACTCTACAAGGTGTGGGGCCGCAGCGAGACCGATCTCTACGTCGTCGGACGACTCGGTTTGGTGTTCCACTTCGACGGGCTTCATTGGTCGCAAGTGCCCGTCGACCTCAGCAGCGCTGCGCCCGAAGACGTGCCGTTGTTCACCGTTCACGGCAACGCTACTGAGGTGATCGCCAGCGGTGGCTTCGTCAGCGGCGTGCTCGATGAACTCATCGGCGGCACGTTCGCCAATCGCGCGATCCCCGGTACGCCGCAGATGAACGGTATATTCCTCCGCGCGGACGGCACCGCTGTGGCCGTGGGTGTGACGGGTGCGGTCGCGTTCCGCAATACGTCGGGCTGGCGCGTACAGCGGCCCGGACTGAACACCTCACTCGACTTCCACTCCACGTGGGTGGATCCCGACGGCGGCGTATGGGCGGTCGGGGGAGACCTTACCACCTCTCTCAATCAGGGGATGATCGCCTACGGTGGTCCAGCGGCGATCGGGACTGATATCTTCACTGGTGGACAATGCGCCCCCGGCACCAGCGGTGGCCCGAGCACGGTGAGTTATACGCACGACATCGTGCCGCTGTTCACGCAGACCGGATGTCTCGGCCTGAGTTGCCACGGCGGCAGCTTCCCGACCTCCGGCTACGATCTGCGCACCTACGAAACCAGTTTCGGTCCGGGGTCGGAAGCCGCCAGCCTCCACCTCTGCAGCATCGTGCCCGGCAGTCCCGACGCGAGCTACATGATCGAGAAGCTCACCGCGCCGCGAATGGGCGCACTGATGCCCGACGGGCGGCCGCCGCTGACCAGCAGTCAGCTGGCGCTCATTCGGACCTGGATTCTCGAAGGCGCGCAGAATGACGCGGCGCCAACGCCGACGCCAACCCTCGCCCCGACGCCGATGGCTACACAGACGCCGGCCGCGGCGTGCAGTGTGTCGGGTGTCATCTGCACGGTTGCGGGCAATGGGCTGGCGCAGTTCAACGGCGATGGGAAACCGGCGCTCCAGACCTCCTTCTACTTTCCCCTCGAGGTCACGTTCGACGGAGCCGCACGGCCGCTGATCGTTGATTTCAACAACCTGCGCATCCGCCGCCTCGATACCGACGGCACGATCGAAACCATCATGGGCACCGGCTTTGAAAATTTCCCCGCTGATGGTGCGCTCGCCATCGATACACCGCTGCATCATGCCAGCGACATCGAGTTCGACACCGCGGGCAATCTCTATGTCGCCGGCGACCATGTGCCGGTCGTTTTCCGCGTCGGCATCGACAATCGAGTCTTCACCGTCGCCGGGACGATGGACCCTGGCTATGACGGCGACAACGGTCCGGCGCTGCTCGCAAAGCTGACGACACCATTCGCCGTGCTACCGACGAACGACGGTGGCTTCTACATCAGCGATGTCGACGCGCACGTGATCCGCTACGTCGATCCCGCCGGCACCATCAGCACCGTGGCCGGCACCGGTACGTTCGGCTATGCAGGCGACGGCGCCACCGCCGTGGCCGCAACGCTCAAGAGCCCAACTCGTATGCGACGCGACAGCGCGGGCAATCTGTATTTCTGCGACACCAATAGTCATGTCATCCGTCGCATCGATCTGGCGGGCGTGATCACGACCGTGGCCGGCACTGGCGTGATGGGGTACTCGGGCGACCACGGTCTGGCCACCGCGGCGCGCTTCAACACGCCGTACGATCTGCGCTTCGCTCCCAACGGCGACCTGTACATTGCCGACACCGGCAACAACGTGATCCGACGCATCGACCACAACGGGGTGGTGACCACTGTGGTCGGCATTGGCATCGGTGGTTTCGCGGGTGATCTCGGCGATGCGCACAACGCGCG
>JBGOUW010000666.1:0-2579 GCA_041477755.1 Binatia bacterium | reverse complement strand
CCAGGTGATGTAGAAATACCAGCCGTAGATCGCGCCGCCGTACATCAGGCACAGCATCAGCAGCGTGCGACTGCGCAGCAGCAAGCGCCACGGGACCGGCGCGTGACCGACGGAGGTGTGCGCGCCACCGTCAGCGAGCAGCCGACGTTCGGCGGCGTTGACCTGCGGATGCACGTGCGGGTCGTCGCGAAACCACCACCACCATGCCCCCGCCCACAGCAAGCCTACGCAACCGAAAATGGCGAATGCGTGCGGCCACGACATCACCCCGAGCATCGCCACCACCAGTGGCTGTGTGGCCGCGCCTGCCAACGCACCGGCCATGAGTGAGAGACCGAAGATGCGCCCGCGTTGCGCGATCGGCAGCCAACGCGCGAACACGCGCGCGGTGGCGGGAAATGTCCCCGCTTCACCCATGCCGAAGAGTAGCCGGACGGTGAACAGCGAGAGAAAGCCCGTCGCCAGTCCCGTGGCGGCGGTCATTGCCGACCACCACACGACGATGCGAGTCAGCGCGATGCGGGCGCCGAAGCGATCGGCGAACCAGCCGCTCGGCACTTCGAACAGCGCGTAGGCGAGCGTGAAAGCGCTGAAGACGAACCCCATCTGCGTGTCGCTGAGGCCGAGGTCGGCCTTGATTGCCGGGGCGGCGGTGGCGATGCAAATGCGATCGAGGTAGGCGACCGCGATCAGCGCAAGGGTGAAGCCGACCACACCGTAGCGGACGCGACTCGGCGCTCCGCCGAGGTGCGCGCCGGTCCGGACGCTCATGACGAGCGGCCGTGCGTGTACTTGATGATCTCGGCCTTCTCGAGCGTGACCAGACCGCCGCCGCCGGCGGCTTCCATCAGGGCGTCGAGCGCGGGCAGGGCGTTACGAATCTTCTCTTCGGTGTCGACGATCTCGATGATTATCGGCAGGTCTTCCGACAGACGCAGAATCTTCGCGGTATGAATGCGGCTCGCGGCCCCGTAGCCTTCGATGCCGCGCCACACGGTAGCGCCGGCGAGACCAAGTTCGCGTGCCTTGCGGACGATGGCCTCGTACAGTGGCTGGCCGCCGCAGCGATCCGATTCGCCGACGAAGATGCGGAGCAGTTTGCCGTCACCAGTGATTTTCATGGAACACCTCAGAGCGCGCGGGCGACGGTGTCGCCCAGCCACACCGCGAGCAGGCAAATCACCAGCGTCGCGCCGACGTTGCCGAGCGCGGCGGCGGTGTTGCCATCGCGCAACAGCGCGATGGTTTCGTAACTGAAGGTCGACATGGTGGTGAAGCCGCCGCAGACGCCAACCCCGAGGAAGAGACGCGCTTCCGCATTGATGAGGCCGCGTTCGAGCGAGAGTGCCACGACCAGTCCAAGCACGAAGCTGCCGAGCACGTTGACCGCGAGGGTGCCCAGTGGGAACAGCGATCCGTTGAGCCGCTGCACATACCCGGCGAGCTCGTAGCGCGCCACCGAACCGAGCAAGCCGCCAACGCCAACCAACACTGCGCGCAACACGACGCGCTCAAACCACAGGCCGGCGGACAGCACAAGGGCGGATGCGGGCCGCGACCGGTACCGCGGTAAGAGTTGCAGAAGTGATTGCGAACGGGTCTCAAGCTCTTGACAGCAGTGACCATCCGGAACTAACCGCGCCGCTGTAGCGAGAAGTTGAACACGAGAACCCGTGAGCGAAGTGCGCTGTAGGCTTCGCTGAAAGGTGCGGAACGATGAACCGAAACAGCGCGGCGCTGTGGGTGTTGATTGTCGCAACGTTCGGTGGCGTGGCCTTGACTCGCGTTGGAGGAACGACACCGGCAACGGTTCCAGCGAAGGCGACGGAGATCCGCCCGGAAGGCAGCGATTCAACAGCGGCTGAGGGCGAACCAGAGTTGCCGCGCTTCTGTCATCGGGGCGCATCGGTCTTGCTGCAAGAGTTTCTCGGCAGCAGTTGCTGATGATCTTGTGCGGGACCCTGGTGCTCGCTTTTGTGGGCGGGATGATGACTGTCCTCGTGCAGATGGATCGCAACGAGCTCTTGACCCGTATCGGCACGGTGAACACCAAGGATGCGAGCGGCGAGGTTCATCGTGTCACCTTCGACCGCGCGTTTGTGGGGACGATGCTGACGTACGTCGTTTTGCCCGTGCTGGGGTTACTGGCCACGCAGTTTCCAGAGGTCAGTGGGTTGTTCGGTGTGATCCAGCCGTTGCTACGGATTCTGAAGTGACACATCCGGAGACAACGCGTACCGCAACCCGATGAGGAACCACGCCGGCGGCGCGGGGAAGCCGAGCGATTCGCTGTAGTCGCGATTGAGGAGATTGCGTACGGTTGCGGTCAGCGTGAGCGGCGCCCAGCGCGGCGGCAGGCGATACGACAGCGCCAGGTCGACGCGTGCATAGCTGCCAATTTCGCCGGGCATGAACGGTTCGGGTTGCGAGAACGGGTCGGCGCTGTCGCGATGCCCCACGGCGTAGATCTGCAAGGCCGCGCTGGCGCGGTCGCCGGCGGTCAGCATCTCCGCTCGCTCCGCGCTGGCGCCTACCGCGCCGCGATGCCGCGGGCGGTTGAGCAGCGTGCCGGTCGCGGT
>JBGOUW010000241.1:0-7439 GCA_041477755.1 Binatia bacterium | reverse complement strand
GGCGACGAACCCCCACCCTGGCCACACGGCGTCCGCTCCGCCTTCCTGCAGTGCCTGGAGTAACAGACCATGATCGAGGTACGCCCGTACCGCGCTGCCACGCATCGGCAACGCGACCGCTACGTCGGCGTGCCGCACGAACGGTGCCTCGCGATCGACCTCGGTATAGAGCGCCAGCGCACGCAGCGGGCCGCCTTCGAGCGCGCGCAGCGTCTTCACCGCGCGCACACACCGCATCGCCGCCTCGCCGCGGTTGACGATGCCCAGGCACTGAATCGGACACGATGTCATCGCGCGCCTCGCCTGTACGAATGATGCGAATCCACCAGTGCGGCGAACGCGACAAAGCGCCCGTGATGAGAGAGCGACAAATCGACGCGCGCCGGTCGGCCGCGCAGCCACAGGCGCGGCACCCGCCCCGCGCGCACAATCGTCAGCTCGCCAGGCTCGACGTCGAGGCGCGGAGCAAGCGCCGCGATCGCCAGCCGACGCACGGCGACACTGGGGCACTCAGCGTCGACCTGTGCCGCGTCTGCGAGCACCGCCATCTCGCCTTCCGCATCTGTCTGCGCGATCACGTGTACTGCTCCCTCGGTCTCGGCGGCGTAGATCACCGCACCCCGTGCTCCGTCTTGGCGCACCGGCGTTTCTTCTCTACAAAGCACAGTCCCTCGTCCCATCCCCTCGCCCCGAGCCTGCTCCAGTCTCACGACCAAGCGCGCGGGCGAGAATACCAAACTCGGATCCTGCTTGCGGAACGCCTTGAACGCACTCTCCTTCGCCGCCCACAGGAGCCAGCGCACGCGGTTGGGCACCGGCGACGTCTGAATCGCATCCAGCTCGGTGGCGGTGAACACCCGCGCGTCGAAGCGCGGGTGAGTCGCCCCCGGTTGAGTGTCGGGGTCGCCGAGATCGATCACGTCATTGCCGATCATCAGACGACCGCCACTTCGGGGTACCGGCGTTCGAAGTACTGCCGCTCCATGGCGGCGAGTTGGCCAATGATCTGGCGCGCAACGTCGCGATCCGCGCGCAGACCACTCGCGGTCGATGTTGGGGTAATCAACTCGAGGGCGACCTGAAAGCACTCGCCGCGCGCCGGCAGGTCAGAGAATCCGCTCTGGCCGTGGCCGCGCAAGTACACGCAGAGCACGCGGCACCCCGGCAGCGAGTTCACGAGGTGGCCAACCCCGTAGGTGACGGACTCGACGTCCACCCGCCCACTGCGGCTGCGACCGCCCTCGGGAAAAACCAGCGCCGCCTCGCCGCGAGTGAGCACGGCACCGATGCGCGCCAGCGTTTGCGCGACTTCACCGCGTGATCCACCGCGAGTGATCGGCACGCACTTCATCACGTAGCTGAGGGCCTGTGTCAGCCACCACGACGCGAAGTTCTGCCGCTCCGGCACGTTCCAGGGTAGCGCCGAGTAGTGCATCAGCAGCCACCACGGCGAGCCCAGCGCCCACGCAACGATGGCAGAATCGATGAGCGTGAGATGATTGGCGCAGATCAGCAGCGGATCATCGCGCCCGCGCCGGATCTCTTGGTACTGCCGCCGCGACCGCTCAACCGCCTCGATTCGATAGCCACGCAAGCGCAGCAAGACGGCGATCAGCGGGATCCAAATCGGCGCGAGCAGCCGCCCGATCTCACGTTGCAGGACCAGCGCGGGGCCGACTAGTTGAGCTTCTTGCAAATCAGGTTCACCGCGTCGCCAACCGTGGCGACCTTGTCGACTTCGTCATCGCCGACCTCGATGCCGAACTCGTCCTCGAACGCCAACACCACGTCGACGAGGCGCGCCGAGTTCACCTTGAGATCGTCGAGGATGTTGGTGTCGGGTTTCAGGCCGGCGAGCGCCGCCCGATTCTTCACGTACGGGGTGAGAATCGCCACCACCTTCTCGAGCACTTCTGATTGCTGCATGGTCTCTTCTCCTCTTGTTTTGATTCTATGAGTCCCATTTACGAAACACGACGCACGCGTTGACGTCGCCGAAACCGAAACCGGCCTTGAGCATCACGCGCAGCGCGGGAACCTCGCGCGCCACGTGCGCGATCGCCGCCGCGTAGGGCTGGATCTCGGGATGGACATCCTCGCAGTTGATCGAGGGATGAATGAATCCGCGGTGCAGCATCAGCACCGTGGCCACCGATTCGATCGCACCGGCGGCGCCGAGCGTGTGCCCTATCATCGACTTGGTCGCCGTGATCGGCGGCAAGCGCTCGGGCGTTCGCTCCAGCGCCTCCGCCCAGGCGCGCACTTCCTTTGGATCGGCGCCGGTGGCGGTGAGGTGGCCGTTGATCGCATCGACGTCGGCGGGATGGACGCCGGCGTCGGCGAGTGCCGCGCGGATGCAGCGACGGACACTTTCGGGATTGGGCGAAGTCATGCTGCCGCCGCCGCGATGGCCGCCGCAGTTGAGCGCGCCGCCGAGCACCTCGGCATAGATGCGCACGCCGCGCGCCTGCGCGCTGTCGAGGCTTTCGAGCAGCAGCACGCCGGCGCCGCAGCCCGGCACGAAGCCCGCTGCGGTGGCGCTCAGCGGCCGCGACGCGCGCTCGGGCGCGTCGTTGTGGGTGCGACACAGCACCCGCATCGCATCGAAACCAGCCCAGATATAGTGGCTCGATCCCTCCGCGCCGCCGCACAGCATGCGCGCCGCGAAGCCACGCTGAATACGCAGATAGCCTTCCACCACCGCCTCGGTGCCGGTCGAGCAGGCGCTCGAGTTGGTGGTCACCTGGTTGCCGAGCGCGAGCAGTCCCGACACCTTGGCGGAGATGCCGCTGCTCATCACTTGCTCGACCATGGTGCTGCCGAGCCGGCGGACTTTGCCGGCATCCGTCAGCGGTACAACCTTTTCGCCGATGGTGTCCATGCCGCCGATGCCGGTGCCGAGAATCGCGCCGGTGTCCCAATCGACGGCGTCGTCACTTGGTTCCGGACGCCGCAGCCCAGCGTCGCACCACGCATCGACCGCCGCGATGCTGGCGAAGCGCAGGCTCGAGTTCATCGCCAATAGCTCCTCCTCGCTGAAGTAGGCGGCGGCGATCTCATCGACGCCTTGCGGCACGCCCGCGACCCGACAGCCGAACCCCAACTCGGTGAGCTTCTCAACCAGACGAATGCCCGAGCGGCCTTGCCGCAGCGCCAACTCGAAGTCGCGCACGTTGGTGGCATTCGGCGCCACCACCCCGAGCCCGCTAACCACCACCCGCTGGCTCATCGCCGTACCCCGATGCCGGACAGTTCGCCGGCGCAGACGAGTGTGCCGTCGGCGCGATGCATCTCCACACGCGAGCGCAGCTTGCGCATTCTGAAGTACAGCTTGTGCCCGGTAGTCGTGACCGTCTCTCCAGGAGCGACCACGCCCGAGAACTCGACCGCCGCATCAGTGAACAGCGTGACGAATTCATCGATTGCCCGAGGGCCACCAGTCTTCGCCAGCAAATAGATCCCGAGTCCGACCACACCGGCCTGAGCCATCGCCTCGATAAGCAACACGCCGGGCGTCACCGGGTTGTCAGGGAAGTGTCCACGGTAGAAGTCCGCCTCCGGACGAAAACGATACGCCGCGACGATGTGATCATCGTCGACCTCGCGGATCTCGTCGATAAAGCGGAACGGTGGCTGCTGCGGGATCGCAGCGAGCAATTCCGCCGGCGTGAGTACCTTACCCACCGTAGAGGCCTCCGTTGACGTGAATGGTGCTGCCGTGAATGTAGCTGCCGCGGGTGGCGAGAAAAGACACGACATCGGCCACCTCCTCCGGTGTGCCCATACGTTCGAGCGGCACCGCCGCCAGCATCGGTGCACGCAGTTCAGGCGGAATCTTCGCCGTCATCTCGGTGTCGATGAACCCCGGTGCCACCGCGTTGACCAGAATACCGCGGCCGCGCAGCTCATGCGCCAGCGATTTCGTCATCGCATCGAGTCCGGCCTTTACCATAGTGTACGGCACTTGCCCGCGATTGCCGGTGTGCCCGACCACGCTGGTGATGGTGATGATGCGCCCGCGTCCGGCGCGAATCATGAACCGACGCAGCACCAGTTTGGTAAGGTACCAGGTCCCGCGCGCTACGCTCGCCACCTCGTCGTAGTCGTCGAGCTTCATCGTCACCGTGTCGGCGTTGCGGTTGAGGCCGGCGTTGTTGACCAACACGTCGACGCGGCCGGTCGCTGATCGCAGCCTCTCGATCAAGCTGTCGATCTCCGCCGGCGCGGCGAGATCAGCCGCGATGGCCAGCGCTTCGGGCAGCGCAGCGGCCAGTCGCTGCGCCGCATCGGCGCTCGAACGATAGTGGATCGCGACGCGAAAGCCGTCGGCCGCGAGCGCACGGCAACAGGCCGCGCCGATGCCGGTCGCACCGCCGGTGACCAAGGCGACGGGCCGTTCGCTCATGAGTCGGCTCCCATGCGGCCGCCGCGCGAGCGCACCGAGCGCCGTGGATAGTCCGCGTAGTCAATGTCACGGAAGACACCGACCTTGGCTCGCTTGATCGAGTAGATCGGATCGCCGTCCACAAACAGCGTCGCATCGCCGATGGCGATCGTGGCGCCCGAGGCCGGCAGCATGGTCGAGCGCACGATATCGACTTCGTAGCGCACGATCTGGTCGTGCGGACGAATCTGGCCAGCAAACTCGATCTCGCCACAGCCGAGCGCACGGCCGGTACCGAGCGCGCCGATCCACGCACAGTAGAAGCCGACGAGCTGCCACACGCCGTCGACGCCCAGGCACCCCGGCTGTACGGGATCGCCGCGGAAGTGACATTGGAAGAACCAATCGTCGACGCGCACGTCGCGTTCGGCCACGATGCGGCCGCGATGACCTTTGCGAGTGAGTTCGACGACGCGATCGAGCATCAACATCGGTGGGATCGGCAGCCGCGTGCGAAAGCCGTCGGGCGCATCGTCGATCAGCGTGCCATGACCAAAGGCGAGCAGCTCTTCCTGCGAGAAGCTCGAGCGGCGGCAGAACTCGTCATAGGTCATACCGCCGCCTCGAAGCGCAGGAGATAACTCGACCACGTGAGCCCAGCGCCGACGCCGACCACGGCGATGTCGTCCGTCGGCGTCCAGCGGTCCCACTCCATCGAGATCACCGACGGCGCCGCCGCGCCTGCCGTATTGCCGTACCATTCGACATTGCTGTGGTGGCGCTCCTCCGGCACGGCGCACTGCCGGCACACGTTTTCGAGCATGCGCAGATTGGCCTGATGGCCGACGAAGTGCAGTGTCCGCCCTTCGGTGCGATATTCTTGCTGCAGCTGCTTCAGCAGCAGCACGGTCTTCTTGATCGCGAACATCTGTACCGCTCGACCTTCCTGATGGAAATGGCCGAGGCGCGGCACCACCACCTTGTCGGCACCCGCCGGACTCGACGCGAGCGTATTGCCAACGATGCGCGCACGGCTGGGAATCCGCGTCGAGATCACCGCCGCGACCGAGGCATCGCCCCACAACACTGCCGCGCCGCGGTCGCTGTAGTCGATGCAGCGGGTTACGGCCTCCGGCACCACCACCAGCACGTACGGCGGCAATTTGTCGGGCTGCATGAGCGAGAGCACGTAGAGATTGACGAAGAAGCTAGTACAGGCCGAGTTCACGTCAAATGCCGGTACCTCAAGACCGAGCGCGCGCGCCACGTTACACGCCTCTGCCGGCGTCGCCGTGTCCATCATCGACGATCCAGCCACCACCATGCCGATATCGGCGGTGCTGATGCCGGCGCGGGCAATGGCCATCTCCGCCGCCCGGCGGCCGGTGTCCGCATGCGTGTAGAGTGCGGCTTCGACGGCGCCGCGCGGATCGCGATTGCGCGTCGTGCGGATGTAGTCGAGCGGCAGCGTCGTGCGGCGCGAGCGGATACCAACGCGCTCGAGGATCCACTCGTCATTGGTCCCGATGTCGAGGTCTTCGAGAAATTGATTGGTGATCTCATTCTCGGGATGAAAGTGGCCGAGCCCGTGCAGATACATCATTGCTGGGTGACTCCCGAGATGTGCTCACCGCCGTCGACGCGAATGATCTCGCCGTTGATCCACGCGGCTTCATCGCGCGCGAGCAGATAGATGACGTTGGCGACATCCTGCGGTGTGGTGAGACGGCCGAGCGGATTGCGCAGCCGCGCCTGCGCCTTCAAGTGCGCGTTGCCGGGGATCGCGCGCAGCGCGGGCGTGTCGGTGACACCGGCTTGAATCACGTTGGCGCGGATGCCGTACGGCGCCAGTTCGACCGCGATCGCACGCGCCACCGATTCGAGCGCCACCTTGGCCGCGGCAACCGCCGCATAGCCCTTCCACGCCACCTGATTGCCCTCACTGGTGAGACCAAACACGCGCGCGTCGGCAGCGAACAGCCCGCGGCCGTGGAGCGCCTGCGTCCACCCGAGCAAGCTCGTGCCCATACTGTGGATCGTGCGCGCGAGGTCCTCCTCGTCGAGGAACTGCGTATCGGAGTAGGTTGGCGGGCTGGCGAGGTGCTGCAGCGCATCGACCCCTTGCTCGAAAAGGGCGTCAACCCGTGCGGCCAGTTGCGTTTCGTCGATGCCAAGGGCCGCGGCCAACGCCTGGCGCGCTTGGTTGGGGCGGGACTTCTCGGGAGCGACGAGTTTCAAATTGCCGAAGGCGACCGAGTGGAGCAGCACCCGCACGCGCCCGCGCTCACCTAGCGCGGCCGCGAGCTGATCGAGAATCGTATCGCGGGTGGTCGCGTCGAGGGCGTCGGCATTGCAGGTAATGAGCGACACACCGCAGCGCCGAATCGCATCGAACTCCGGCTCGATGCGTGCCATCGCACCGCGGCGATCGCGATGCACCAGACAGAGGTTCATTCCATGCCTCGCCAGCTTGTGGGCAGTCGCCAGACCGAACCCGCTCGAGCCGCCAAGGACCAGACCCCAAACTTCTTCTCCAAACTCTCTCGCCAAATGGCTATCCTCTTCGTTCGTCGACTCCCTGCGATCGCAAGCCCAGCCTCGCGCCGGCTACGAAATCATAGCGGGTTATCGGTCACCGTACGGTCACGGTCGGGTCACCCATTCACGAAATACCGGGGCTTGGGTTCATCGGCGGCGCACTAGCGCAATCATACACTACAGACGAATACGAGCGAACCAGTCCACAGTCTACCCGGGGATGTGCTGTCGAACACACGGGCGAGCAATTTCTGCGTGTCCGCTGCGACGACGGGCGCCGACGAAGGCCTCGCGGCGAACGCGGCCTATGGCGATGGTGCAAAGTGCGTAACGCGGTGGCCCGCTTTGCCTTTCGCGTCGGTGAACGGTTCGACGGCGTTGCGGCCGCCGCATTTCGGGCACGGGAAGTAGCGGACCGCGCCATCGACTTTCGCCGTCCACGCGAGATCGACGTGCAACACGTTGTTGCTGTCGACCTCGTACGCAAGCAACCCCCCGCAGTTTGGGTTCAGGCACT
>JBGOUW010000664.1:0-2597 GCA_041477755.1 Binatia bacterium | reverse complement strand
CGGAAAGAATGCCGATGACATCCTTGCCGCGCCGAATCGCCGCGTACAGCGCGCAGGTCACGCCGTATTGGGCCAGCAACCCCGCCGCGACCAGGCCCTGCGCTTCGTTCACCAGCACGTGCGCCACGTCCTGTTGCTCGAAGTGTGCGAGCAATCCTGCCACCAGCGAGCGTGGCACCCGCAGCACGCGTAGCGATTCCCATTGCTCCGGCGTATCGCCATACCCCGCCACCGGCGTGTAGCCGCCTTCGTCCGGTTGCCACAGGAAGGTGTGCGAGAAATCGCACTCCAGCACTTCCGCGGTGAGCTGGCTGAGGCGATCGAGTAACACCGGCGTGTCGACGGAAAAAATCAACTCGCGGCCGACGCGCGCCAGCGCGTTGGCAACGTGGGCTTCGTCCTTCTGCGCGCGGTAGGCATCGGCGGCCTCGATCGCCACCGCCACTTGCCGGGAGATGCCTTCGCAGAGATCGACCTGATCCGCGCCGAACGAGCGACCGGTGGTCGCGGCGATGGCGACCAACGCGCCGCGGATGTGGCCACGGACCACCAGCGGCGCCGCGATCAGCGCGGTCATCTCGTGCCAATTGGACAAACTACCGACCAGCCACGGGTGGGCGCTCACGTCGTTGACGACCACCGCGCGACCGCCGCGAAGCTGCCCGCCAAACGGGTCGCTCGGCAGGTGCAACGCCTGGGCGTCGGGCAGCAAGGTCGGTGGTACGCCGAACTGTGACACCAAGCGGAACGCCCGCCGCCGCTCGTCCCAGTAAAAGGTCGCCACCGCGTCGCAGGTGAGCGCCGCCGCCGCTTGCCGTTCGACGCGGGCGAGCAGCTCGCTCATCTCGAGCGTGCCGCTGATCGTCCGCGCCACTTCCAACAGCGCCGCGGTCTTCTGCTCGGCCTGCTTGCGTTCGGTGATGTCGCGCGAGTTGACGACGATGCTGCCGACCCCGGGATCGGTCAAGAGATTGTTGCCGATCGCCTCCACGACGCGCCACGAGCCATCGCGATGGTGAAAACGAAATTCGATCGACGGCGCAACCCCGGGGTGTTGCACGTGGTCGGCGAACGTGGCGATCACCCGGGCGACATCTTCCGGGTGAACCAACTCGAACACGGAGCGGCCAACCAATTCCGCCGGCGGGTAGCCAAGCACGCGCTCGTGCGACGGGCTGGCGTAGCGGAGGGAGCCGTCGGCATTGAAAATGGCGATGAGGTCGGAGGCATGTTCAATCAGCGCCCGAAAATGTTCGGCGTCAGCGAGGCGTGGCTCGACGGCGGGCGTGGTGTCTGTCCGGTGCAAATCCATAGTGAGGGAATCCTAGGCAGTGCGGTGCGTCGTGACGGTGACAGCGAGCAAGCAGTAATGGATGAAACACTCGGGTGGGTCACGACGACGAGCAGAAAATTTCTCTTGCGCTACTAATCGCAATTGCGGGAGTATTGCAACGAAGAATTTGCCGCAGCGTTTGCGGGGTCGTGCCCGGGACTTGCTCGCGAGCCGGATTCACGTCAGGTACACCACCACATGCCCCGTCACGTGTCGCGCTACCGCGTGCAACTCTACGATGTGAACGCCTTCGGCGAACTGGGGGCCGCCACCGTGCTGCGCTTCATGCAGCAGACCGCGTCGGACGCCTCGGCGGCGGCAGGCTTCGATGTCGAGTGGTACGCCGACCACGGGACCATTTGGCTGATCCGGCGCTCGACCGTGGAGTATGTGACGCCGGCCATCTACCGCGATGAGCTCGCCGTCCAGACGTGGGTGTCGGACATCCGGCGCGTGCGCTCGCGGCGTGAGTACGAGCTGCGCCGCATCGGCGATGACACGCTGATCGCCCGCGGCGTCAGCGACTGGGTCTACGTCGACACCGCCACCGGCAAGCCCGTGCGCGCTCCCGAGGAATTGCAACGTGGCTTGATGCCTACCGGCATGGTGGCGCAGGAGCGCCGCGCGCAGAAACCGGCGCTGCCACCGCCGAACGCGTTCCGTACCGCGCGGCGCGTCGAATTTGCCGCCATCGATTCGGTGGTCCATGTCAACAACGCCTACTACGCGGTCTATCTCGAACAGGATCTCTGGGACGCGCTCGCGGTGCACGGGTGGACGCTGAGTCCGGTCGTGGGCGGCGGGCCGTTGCGCGTGCGCGTTTACGACATCGAGTATTTCGATGCGGCGCTGTACGGCGATCAGCTCACCGGTCTGGTGTGGGTAACCGACATCGCCGCGGACGGCTTTCGCTGCGAGCACACGCTACAGCGCGACGGCCGCCGTTTGCTGCATGCGGTCAGCGAGTGGCGCTGGGCTGCGGGGGCGCTGCCACCGGCGCTGCAGCGGGCGGCACATGCGCTGGCCATTGTGTAGTTCCATGACGATCCGTTCGCGCGCCAACCACTGTACGCTGCTGGTCGCAACCGTCGTGGCCACACTCGCGCCCGCTGCCCACGCTCGTTCCGTTCGCGTGTTTGTGGTCAATCCGCGCGTCGAGCTGCGCTACGCCGACACCTACGCCAACTATCACGACAAGATGGCGGCGTTGTTCGACGCTGCCCATCCGCGCCGTGGCGCACTCGTACAAGCCGATGTCGCGGAT
>JBGOUW010000317.1:0-6022 GCA_041477755.1 Binatia bacterium | reverse complement strand
CGGTCCGTCTGCAGTTCAAGATTGATCCGGAGGACCAAGAGGTCTTCCGGGCCTCGACGGCTCGCTGGCTGTCACAGTTGGCAAGTGATGGGACCGTCGTCGAAGTTGCGGTGCGGCCGCATTGAGGTTTGGCGACCTCGACGCGGCGCCTTGGTTGAACACATGACGCGACACACACTGCCACCGCTCTCGTATGGCTACGGTGCTCTGGAGCCGTGGATCGATGAACAGACGATGCGCATCCACCACGGCCAGCACCACGCACAGCTGGTCAATGCACTCAACGACACCGAAGGCCGTCTGGAAGCGGCGCGCAACAACGGCGACCTGTTACTCGTACAGCTACTCTGCGAGCGCGCGGCGATGCTCACGTCGGCGCATCAACTGCACCGCCTCTATTGGAGCACTATGGGGCCAGATCAGAGTGGCCAGCGATCCGATGAGCTGGCGGACCAACTCAGCGAGGACTTTGGTTCGTTCGCCGCGTTCAAATGGCAGTTCTCGGCCGCCGCGATGAACCTGGAACCGGGCGGCTGGGTCGTGCTGGTCTGGCAACAAGCGAATCGACGACTCGGGATTCTGACTGCCGAGGACCATCTGCTGGCGAGAGACTGGGACTCGGCGGCCGTGCTGGTGCTCGACGCATGGGAGCATGCCTACTATCTCAAGTACGAGCATCGTCGAGCCGAGTACGTTCACAACTGGTGGAATACGGTAAACTGGTGTCGGGTTTCGGAGCATTTCGCGGCCGCGTCTTCCTCCCGACCACTGGCCCGGCCTGCCAGTCTGCGACACAAGAACCGTCATGACGCACAGACAACTGCGGTGGCGGAGAATTCGGACTCCGGCGATCGCGACGTCACCCGCACCGGTATCCGACACTGTTGTTGATGCGGGGGCACGAACGTATCGCGTGGAGGTGTACATTGAATGAGGGTACATCCGCGCGGTTCCGGCGGCGCCGGTCCCGACCGTCCGGCGCCGTCGGATTCCCACCATCCTCGGGCTCCTTCACTCGACCGGCATGAGCCAGCAGGCGCCCCTACGGCGCCCGATAGAGATTGAGTCGATTGTAGAGCGTCTTCAAGCTGACGCCCAGCATCTCGGCGGCTCGCCGCTTGTCACCCTGACACTCGTTCAGCGTCGCCAGGATAACCCGCCGGTCAACCTCGGCCAACGGCAGGCCGACCTTGATGTGCAGGCTCGCTGCGGTCGGCTCGGTCGCCCCACTGAGGTTCGGCGGCAGGCTGTCTACGCCAATGTCCGTGTCGGCCAGGATGAAGATATGATGGACCGAGTTCTTCAGCTCGCGCACGTTGCCGGGCCAACTGTGTGCACGTAGCTGCTGCATCGCATCGCGCGTGAATTTCTTGGCTGTCCCCTCCGCCTTATTCAGCAAGGCGAGAAAATTCTCCGCGAGTAACTCCACGTCATCGCCTCGCTCCCGCAGCGGTGGCAGCTGCAGCGGAAACACTTTGAGACGGTAGAGGAGATCTTCGCGGAGCTTCCCTTGCGCCACCGCATCCTCGGCGGCGCGATTGGTGGCCGCGACCACTCGGACATCGACGGGCAGCGGCCGTTCGCCACCAAGCCGCATCACCGCGCCGGATTCGAGCACGCGCAACAGCTTCACCTGCAGCTCGATCGGCATCTCGGTGATCTCGTCGAGGAACACCGTGCCGCCGGCGGCGCGTTCAAAGTATCCTTTGTGCGTTCGGTCGGCGCCGGTGAAGCTGCCCCGCTCGTGGCCGAAGAGCTCGCTCTCGATCAACGTCGGTGAGATGGCGCCGCAATTGACCGGCAAGAAGGGTCCCTTGCGCCGCCGGCTGAGCGCATGCAGGGTCTCGGCGACTAGCTCCTTGCCGGTACCGCTCTCGCCGGTCACCAGCACGGTGGCATCAGTCGGAGCGACGCGGCTGATAAGGTCGTAGATTTTCTGCATCGGCAGCGATGCGCCGACCAGCGAACCAAAATGGCCAAGCTTGCGGAGCTCGGCACGTAAGCTGCCTACTTCTTCGCGCAGCGCGTGAGCGCGGAGAACGCCCGCGAGCACGGTCCGCAGGCGCGCCATGTCGAGCGGTTTGGTGAGATAGTCGGAGGCGCCTTTGCGCAGCGCCTCGACCGCGGTGTCGACACTGGCGTGCGCGGTCGTGAGGATCACTTCAGTGGTACTGCCCGGATCGATTTCTTGCAGCAGGTCGATGCCGCTGCCGTCGGGCAGAAACAGGTCCAGCAGCACCAGGTCGGGCGGCTTGGTACGCAACAGCATGCGGGCATCTTTGAGCGAGCTGGCGACGCTCGTGGTGAACCCCTCTCGCTCCACCAGTTCGGCGAGCGGTAGCAAAAAATTTGCGTCGTCGTCGACCACGAGAGCATGCGGCATGATCATCCTACGCGTCCACCGCTGAGAGCGGCAAGCAAATGGAGAAGCACGTCCCCTGGCTGGGCTGACTATCGACGCGAATCTCGCCGCCGTGAGCCTCCACCACCGAGCGCGCGACATAGAGCCCAATCCCGGTCCCCCCTCTCTTGGTCGTGACGTACATGGTGTACATCGTCGCCAAGACCTCCGGCGTGATGCCCGGCCCGGTGTCGCGCACCGCGATGGTGGCCCGGCCGTTCTGTGCGGCGAGAGTCACTTCCAGCCGGCCGCCCTCGGGCATCGCCTCAAAGGCGTTCGTCGCGATGTTGAGCAGCGCCTGCTTCAAGCGGTCACGGTGACCGGTGAGAGCGAACTCGGCATCGGGCAGCTCTACTGCGAGTGCAATTCGTTGATGCTTCGCTTGCGGTGCCAGGAGCGCTTCGATATCCCGAATCAAATCGCGCAAATCAAATCGCTTTTGGGCCTCGCCGAGCGAGGTCGTCTGATCCAGCACGGCAATGAGCGAGCGATTCAAGCGGGCCAGCTCGCTTTGCAACACCGTTGCATAACGCCGGCGCCGTTCGGCGAGATCGCGTTCGGTTCCGTCATCGAGTTTGAGCGCGTCATTGAGCAGCTCGATGTTGAGCGCCATCGCCCCCAGGGGCGCCTTCAACTCGTGGGCGAGTGCACCGTAAATGCGCGCCAGCCCACGCATCTGCGTCGCCAACCGCAGGTCCGTTTCAAAGGCCTCCAGCAGATCGCAATCCTTCACCAAGACCAGGTACTCCTCCCGAGCGTCTTCGCCGGCACGATGCAGTTCAAAACGCAGGCGCTTCAAGCCTCCAGTCGTGGGTACGTCGAGATCGACGGGGCGGGGCGGCATCGCCCCGGCGCGCCACGTGGCCAGCGCCTCATCGAGCACGGGCTTGAGGTCTCTCCAGCGGGGCTCGAGATCGCCGTTCGCCGTCCCGCTCAATAGTCGGCGCGCCACCGTGTTAGCGAACTCCAACGTGGTGTCTGGCCCGAGCAGCAGTACGCCGACGTCCATAAAGTTGGCGAGTACGTTGATCCGACGCTGCGCTTGCGAGCTGCGCTCGCGGGTTGCACTCATCTCCCGCCCCAGCTTACCCGCGGCCTCGATCACCTTCGAGAACTCGTCGCCGCGAGTGTTTTCGGGCACCGCCTCGCCTCGCACGGTGGCCTCCACGGTTCGCGCCAGCGCGGCACCGCGCCGCGAGAGCTGAGCGTGAACCACCATGCCCAGCGCCCCGATGCAGACTAAACCCGCGAATGCCGCCACCACGACCTGGTGCCGGACTCGGCGATACAGGCTGGCCATGCGGACGCTGTTCAACGACAGACGCAAGTAGCCGACGATGTGATCCTCGCGCATTAGCGGCACGAACAGATGATACAGTCCCCCGCCCAACGGGGCATCCGAGGTGATGAACTGCGCCCCCGCGTTCCCGTGAAAGATGAAATCGGGGAGCGCCAGTTGCTGCCCGATCTCCAGGTCATCGCTCACCACGACCAGTCCGTTCTCGTCGGCTACGGTGATCGCCGCCACTACATCGGATCGTTGACTGAGATCCGCAATGAGTTGCGCCAGCCGCCAGCGACTCGCAGGATCGCCCTGAAGCAGCTGCGCCCGCGCCGATTCCGACATCGCGACCGCAATCTCGCTGCCGACCAAGCGGGCGGTTCCTTCCATCAGCGCGCTTGCAACCGCCCGCAACTGGTATTCCATCCATAGGGCGAGCGCGGCGAGCATCAGAAAATAGGCCGCGATCAGGATGACCGTGCTCTTTGTCGCAAGTCGCATTATCGGCACCGTACTGAAACTTCGCTATCTTACACCCAACTTGGCGGAAACGGAGAGGTCGCGTATTGTCGATGCGGTTGGCTATTGCAGACTGGATGACTCGAAGCCACTATGACTTCACTCGTGGGGCTTCGACGGTGGTAACACTTCCCTCGGCACTGGACCTTCGCCGGTGATCAGCCGGGCGCCGCGGTTCCAGGTCAGGTAGTTCCACGCCCATTGCACCAGCACCAGAAGTCGGTTGTCGAACTCGACCAGATACATCAGGTGGACGAACAACCACGTCAGCCACGCCAACGTACCGTCGAAGTGCAGGCCGGCAATATTCGCCACCGCCGCCCGCCGGCCGATCACCGCCATGCTGCCGCGGTCCGCGTAGAGGAACGCCGGGAGCGTGTCGCCGCGCAGTCGGGCGGCGATGAGGTTCGCGACGTACCGTCCCTGCTGCATCGCCACCGGCGCCACGCCCGGCAATGGCGTCCCGGTCTGATGACTGAAGTGAGCGAGATCGCCGATGACGAAGATCTCGGGATGATTGGCGACGGTGCAGTCCGGTTGCACGATCACGCGCCCGACCCGATCGAGCCGCGCTTCGGTGCGGTCCGCCAACAGGCGACCTAGCGGCGACGCTTGCACGCCGGCCGCCCACAGCACGGTGCGCGTCGCGATGCGCTCGCGGCGGCTCTCGCTCTCGACCTCGATTCCATCGGCGTCAATAACCGTGACACGCGTGCGCGTGCGCACCTGCACACCAATACGCTCCAACACCGCGGTGGCCTTCGCTGACAGCACCGGCGGGTACGGCGGAAGAACCCGCTCGACGTGCTCGATCAGCAGAATCTGCGCGTCGGCGGGATTGATCGTGCGGAAGTCGCGTTTGAGTGTATGGCGAGCAATTTCCGCCAGCGCGCCCGCCAGCTCGACACCAGTCGGACCCGCGCCGATGATCGCGAACGTCAGCCACGCACGCCGCCGTGCCACATCGGGCTCGCGCTCGGCCGCCTCGAAGGCCAGCAAGATGCGGTGGCGTATGTCGATCGCGTCCTCGACGGTCTTCAATCCCGGCGCGTGAGTGGCCCACTGCTCGTTGCCAAAATAGTGGTGACTGGCGCCGGCCGCGACGATCAACGTATCGTAGCGCACGGCCCCGTCGCGGAACTGCACGCACCGATTGGCCACATCGATGTCGACGACTTCGGCGAGCAGGACACGCGTGCGCGCCTGCCGCTTCAACACCGCCCGCAACGGCGAGGCGATGTCGCCGGGCGACAAGGCGCCGGTTGCGACTTGGTAGAGCAGTGGCTGGAAGAGATGAAAGTTGCGGCGATCGATCAGCGTTATGTCCACTGGCGTACGTTTGAGCGCCTGCGCCGCATACAGACCGCCAAAACCCCCGCCGATGATCACCACATGCTGCGCTGTCGGTGCCGCCATCGGCTCCTTATGGCACGACTCGGCCACGACGCAATGCGGCGCCGCACCGACCGGGCTTGACGACAGCGGCGCCCTCTGCGCAAGAGACTCCCGTGGAATTTCTCCCGGCAGTTCCGTTCATCGGTATGTTGCTCGGCATCGCGCTCTTGCCGCTGATCGTGCCGCACATCTGGGAACATCCGGCCGCGCCGATCGTTCTGGTCGTCGTCTGCTCGGCCCCGGTTGTCTTGCTGGCACCGACTGCGCACGAACGCCACCTGCTCCTGCACGGGATCGAAGAATACATCGCGTTCATGGCGCTGATCTCGGCGCTGTACGTAACCGCCGGCGGAATTCACATCTCCGGCAATCCGCGCGGGACGCCGTGGGTCAACGTCACCTTCCTCGCCATCGGCGCGGTGGCG
>JBGOUW010000633.1:0-2732 GCA_041477755.1 Binatia bacterium | reverse complement strand
TTTTGCCCTCGGCCGAACACACCTACGTCGGCGGCGCCTCGTTCGGCGCGATGAACGCGCGCGAACGGCTGCAGCGTTTGGATCAAGAAAATTTGGCGGCAGCCTTCATCTATCCCACGCTCGGCGTGCTGTGGGAGGCGGAGTGTACCGACGCCGAGATCGCGCAGGCGTACACGCGCGCCTACAACCGCTGGATCGTCGACTTCTGCGCCGACAGCGGCGGGCGGTTGATTCCGATCGCGCATCTCTCGCTCGGCGATCCGCAGGCCGCGGCGCTCGAATTGCAACGCGCCGTGCGCGCTGGCGCCCGCGGCGGCTGGGTAGCGCCGTTTACGATGACCAAGCGGCCGCACGGGCATCCGGATCACGATCCGCTGTTCGCCGCGGCGCAAGATCTCGACGTACCGCTCGCGATCCATCCGACCTTCGAGCCCAAGTGGGCAACGCCGGGACGCTTCGACAATCTCCAGGGCAACCATTTCTTTCTCAATGTGACCGCGGCTGACGCCGTGCGCCACGCCTTCACCACGCTCTTTCAGTTCGCTGTCTTCGATCGCTTCCCGCGGCTCAAGATCATCATCCTCGAATCCGGCGCGGGCTGGATCGGCTACTGGCTCGACCGCATGGACGGCTACGCCTCGTCACTGCTCGGCCGCGCCGTCCCGCTGAAGGAAAAGCCGAGCGCGTACTTCCGCCGCCAGTGTTGGATCTCTTGCGATCCCGACGAGTGCACCATCCCGGCATTGATGGACCTATTCGGCACCGACCGTTTCTTCTGGGCCTCCGACTTCCCCCACCCCGACCACACCGGCGACTACATCGCCGAGTTGGAGGAACTCGCCGGCAAGTGCTCACCCAACGCGCGTGCGAAGCTGCTGGGCGACAACGTGCGCCAGGTGTACGGCGTACCGAAGTAACGTGGACACACGCCGGGAGGAATCCCCTCTCCCGCATCACCAGCGGGAGAGGGAGAGGGTGAGGGCTTCCTTCGGCCCGACCCTGTTGGCAACCATGCTGTTCGCAATGGCGGCGGGCGCGCAGACCGCGTTCGAAAAAGACGGCAACATCTTCTTCACCGATGCGGCGGGACGAACCAAGCAGCTCACATCGTCGGAGAAAGATGCGGCGCCAACGCTGTCGCCCGACAAGAAGTATGTGACGTTCATCCGCACGGTGGACGGCCCGAAGATCTGGACCGGGCGAGATGATGCCGATCCGCAGGAGATTTGGATCATCAGCAGCAATGGAAAGGGAGCGCGACGGCTCGTGGCTAGCCCCACCAAACCGGGTCAGGATAGTTCGCTGGCCGGTTTCTCCAATCCCCAGTTCGCGTTCGACGGGCGCTCGGTATTCTTCATGACTAACTGTGCAGCGGTTTCCAATTGCATCTACAACGTGGACGTGGCCACCGGTCGGGTGAAGCCAGCTTCCACCGCGAAACACTCGGAGGTCGTATCGTGAATCTCGATTGGCGCGATGACTTCCGCGACAAGCTGGTCACCGCCGACGAAGCGGTGCGTCGCGTGAAGGACGGCGACTTCATTCGATTTCCGATGGGCCCCGTGCCGGTCACGTTGCTCAACGCGTTGGCGCGACGGCGCGACGAGTTGCACGGTGTGCGTGTGCTGCAAGGCGCGACGCGGCATCCCCATCCGTGGGCAAACGGCGAGCCGGGGTGGGACGAGCACATTCAGTTCGTCACCGACTTCATCTCGGTGCTGGTGCGGCCGTCGATCGACGGCCGCCGCGGCGACTTTGCCGTCGTCGACTACGGTATCGGCTCCAAGGTCCTCCGCGGCGGCCGCCGCGACGGCTTCTCAGCGGACGTGTTCATGGCGCCGGTCTCCGAGCCCGACGCGCGTGGCTTCGTCAGCTTCGGCTACTCGCTGTGGCACTCCAAAGCCTTGCTGCGCGCCGCCAAGCTCAGCATCGCCGAAGTCGGCGGCAAAGTGCTGCACACCCGCGGCGACAATTTCATCCATCTGTCGGAATTCGATCTGCTGACTGAGAAGCAGGAGCGCCAAATCGCGCTGACCTTGCCGGAGCTGACAGCGGAGCGCCAGGAAGTCACCGAAGTCGTCGGCGCCTACGTGTCCATGCTGATCAACGATGGCGACACGCTGCAAATCGGCACCGGGACACTGTCATCGTGCATGGGTAGCTATCTCACCGAGAAGCACGACCTCGGCATCGATTCGGAAATTCTCGTCGCGTCGGCGGTTGAGTTGATCAAAACCGGCGCCGTGACCGGCAAGTACAAGACCTATCATCCGGGGGTTACCACCGCGTCGTTCATCGTGCCCGGCGCCGACATGGAGTACTGCGCCGACAATCCGCGCATCGCGCTGCACGAGATCGAGTGGGTCAACAACCTGCCGCGCATCAGCGGCATCAAGAACTTGGCTGCAATCAATCAGGCATCGATGATCGATCTCACCGGGCAGGTCGCGTCCGAGTCAATCGGTTCGCAGATGTACACCGGTCCGGGCGGCCAACTGGTGTGGACGATGGGTGCGCTCTACTCGAACGGTGGCCGCGCGATTCACGTGCTGCCGTCGACCACGCGCGGCGGCAGCGTGTCACGCATCGTGGCGCAACTCGATGCGGGAACGGTCGTCACCGTGCCCCGCACGTTCGTCGACTTCGTCGTCACCGAGTACGGTGTCACCAACCTCCAGGGCCTAACGCAACGGGAGCGCGCGTTAGCGCTGATTGAGATCGCCCATCCCGAT
>JBGOUW010000417.1:0-4539 GCA_041477755.1 Binatia bacterium | reverse complement strand
CGCGGCCAGATGGCCGAACTCACGGCTGGGATTGCTGAACCGGCTCGCGATGCCCATCTGTTCGGCCACACGGTCTGCGACTTCAGGGAAGACGTGGGCGATGACGAAGTGGTCGATGCCGTCGCGCGCTACACCGGCTTTCCCAAGCGCCTCGTCGATCACCGCGGGAAGCGTGGCCAGACCGAAATCGCGCACGACGTCGAAGTCGAGCGTGGGGAAGTGAACGCGCTGCGCGAAGTTCTCCAGCGTCATCCGCACCGGGTGCTGGCGACTCGATGGATACTCGCACCAGAAGCGATCGTACTGTCGCCCATCGCTGTGAATCACCACGGAGCGCACGCCTGCGTCGCCGCTAGTCGGACCCAGCACCGCCACCGCGCCACCATCGCCGAACAGCCGCGCCACTCGCGCGCCACCTTCAGAGTAGTCCAGCCCGGGAGAGATCACCTCAGCGGCGACCAACAGCACGCGGCGATAGGTCCCCGCACGAATGAACTGATCGGCAACCGAGAGACCGAACAGAAAGCCCGCGCATTGCCCACGCACGTCGAGTGCGCCGATCGTGCCGCATTCGAGTTTGTGTTGGAAGAAACACGCCGCGCCCGGGAATGTAACGTCCGGGGTCATGGTCGCAAAGATGATGAAGTCGACCGCGTCAGCCGTCAGCCCCGCTTGTGTGAGCGCGCTACGCGCAGCCGGCAGAGCCATATCGGAGGCGCCGCCGGTCGGCGCAATCGGCCGACGCACGCCAGCGATGTCGGCCAGCGGCGCGAGATTGTGGCTCAGCCCCTGCAGGGCGGTGCGCATACCCAACTACTTCAGCAGCACCACTTCGAGCGTACGGTCGACGAAGCGATGCTTGAAGCCGGCCACCGGGGCCGGCAGCTTGATGTGAGTGGTGAAGTCGGGAGGAAACGCCGGCGACACCGCCGCGAGCTTGCGCAGAACAGGATCCTCCACCCGCCCCTTCACGATCAAATACCCACCCTGTAACGCCAGATCGTAGTCGTAGTCGGGCATGTCGTCAGGCACGCCAAACTGATCCTTCAACGCCGAGTGCGGCACCGTGCGGGGGAATTCCAGCCGCAGCAGGAAGCCGCTGCCCTGCTCGGTCAGCGTGTAGACCTCGCCGTAACGTTTCTCGCGTTCCTGCTTGTCTTCGAACTCGCCGCCGTGAAAGCCGTCGACTGGCGACGTCCCCACGCGTTCGGCGGTCTTGAGCATGCGGGTCAGCGGCACGAACAGTGCGGCCAGCGGCGGCGCGTACAGGGCAGCGCGAAAGCGCACTTGATCCAGCGGCGCAGCGTGAAAGATCGCTTCGCGCATGCGCCAGATCGCTTCGAAGGCCGCCATCGCGAAGCCGAGGACGATCAGCGAACTGAGCTCGTCGCTGAAGACGTTGCGCTTGAGCGCAAACGCGCCGATGGCCACCATCACCGCCGGATAGATGATCATGTTGTGGAGAATGTTGAGCCCGGTGGCGCCCGCGGCGGTGAAGAAGCGCTTGTCGCCGACCGCGGCTTCGATGCGCTGCTTCTGTCCGAACGGCAAGGCCCCGAGCAGCGGCTGCGTCAGCGCGGCGAACCATTTGAAGCCGCGCGAACCAGAGCGCGGCGCATTCAGCATCGCCGTCGCTTCTTCGAAACTCATTTTCAGCTCACCTTGGAAGGCCTTGAGCGCACGCGGCTTGCGCGGCATCGGGACGCTCGCCGGCTTCGGCCCGGAGAGTGCCTTCTCGACGCGGGCACCAACCACAGCGGGCGCCTTGGCCACTGCGGCAACGACAGGCTGAGTCGCCGGCGCCGGGGCCGCCGCTGCAGCCGCGGCCGCTGCCGGCACCCCTTCAACGGCGTGCCCATTCCCTTTCTTGAACCGCGACGGGTAATCGGGCGGGAACTCGGTGCCCGGGTGCAATTCGCGCGCCCGCGCAATCAGCACCTCATCGACCTCCGGACGGGCCGGATCGGGGATGCAGCAGTCCACCGGACACACCGCCGCGCAGGCTTCGTGATCGTGGAAGCCGACGCACTCGGTGCATTTTTCGGGAACGATGTAGAAGATATCCTGCATAACCGCCGGGTGCTTCGCGTCGTTCAGGTCCCACTCTACCCCGCCCTGATAGATCGCGGTGTTGGGGCATTCCGGTTCACACGCGCCGCAGTTGATGCACTCCGACGTAATTACGGTCGCCATAGAGACAGCTCTCCTTCAATCGACTGCCAACGGCTGGCTTAGCGTGTTTCCCAGGTCGATTCAACGAAGGCGTGGACGGTGCAACCTGGCCTCACGAACAGGCACCCAGCGCGTCGTTCACCGCCTTGACCAGCTCGTCTACGGTCACATGCGAATCGTGATCGCGATCGAACGAGGGGCAGCGATCGAGCGGCTTGCTCTCCAGCGCGATGTCGACGCCGACGATAAGTTCATCGACGGTGACCGCGTGGTCGCCATCGCAGTCGCCGGTACACATGGGGGTCGGCGTGGGGGTTGGCGACGCGGTCGGGCTCGGGGTCAGCGTTACTGTCGGACGTGGCACGACTCGAACCACACCGTCCGTACCCGTTGCCGGAACCGCCGCCCCCTTGGGATCGGCGGCGCGCACATCGGCATTGTGGAGCGGGTAGGTTCCGAGCGGGAGATCGGCAGCGAGTCGGATCGTACAGGTGTACAGCTCCGAGCCATCGGGGATCGGATCCACGTTCACCGTGAAGATGATCACTTGCGCCGAGCTGCAATCGAGCCCGGGCATGCAGTGGAGCGGTTGGAACCCCGCCGCTGCGATCTTGTCGATGTCCGGGTTGACGCGGCAATCCGGCCGGCCGCCCGGCGTGGAAGCAATCGGGACGTGCGGATCGAAGACAATGTCGTTCTGCGTTGCAACGACAGTGTGTCCTCCCGTTTCGAGACTGACGGCGACGTTCACCGCCTCACCGGGCGAACCCGTCGCCGAGCCGATCTTGATGATCGCCGTCTGCGCCTGTCCCTCGATCGCCACGAGCACTGGGCTCAGCCCTAGCAGGCCGACCACCAACCCGACTCGAATCCTTCGCACCTCCGTCATGTGTATGCTCGCCTCGATTCATTAGCCGCAATTCCATCGTTCGACCACTGGTATCTCGGGCGGCGGTTCAGTATGGAGAAACGGCCCGCGCGCCTTCGCGCCGCGGCGCATAAATCCATCTGGAGGATGTTCCCATGAAGATTGAAGGCAGTGTGGCGATTGTCACCGGTGGGGCGTCGGGGTTGGGCGAAGCCACGGTAAGAATGTTGGTCGCTAATGGTGGCCGCGCAGCGATCCTCGATCGCCCGCAGTCGAACGGCATGCAAATGGCCGCCGAGTTGGGCAAGAACGTGATCTTCACGCCGGCGGACGTGACCAACGAGGCCGAGGTCAGCGCCGCGGTCGCGAAGACGACGGAAGCATTCGGCACCGTGCACGTCGCCGTCAATTGCGCGGGCGTCGGCGCCGCGATGCGCACGGTGAGCAAGTCGGGGCCGATGCCGCTGGAGATCTTCACCAAGGTGATCGAGATCAACCTGATCGGCACGTTCAACGTCATCCGCCTGGCCGCGGCGCAGATGCAGAAGAATCAGCCCAACGAAGAAGGCGAACGCGGTGTGCTGATCAACACCGCGTCGATCGCCGCATTCGACGGCCAGATCGGCCAGGCCGCATACTCCGCATCGAAGGGTGGCGTGGTCGGCATGACCCTGCCGATCGCGCGCGACCTCGCATCGCTCGGCATCCGCTGCCTGACCATCGCACCCGGCACCTTCGACACTCCCATGCTGGCGATGCTGCCCGAGCCACAGCGGCAAGCGCTCGGCGCGCAGATTCCGTTTCCGTCGCGCCTCGGCCGTCCGAGCGAGTACGCGGCGCTGGCGCGCCACATCATCGAGAACCCGGTGCTCAACGGCGAGACCATCCGACTCGACGGCGCGCTGCGCATGCCGCCGCGGTAAGACGAATCATCCGCGAACCACGGAGACGCCCCTCGGTACGCAGGCCTTCGCTACGAAGCCTTCGACTTCTCCTCAGCGTCTGTGAGGAAATTCGGTTGCAGGGCCGGTGCAGAGGCGGGCGAGCCGCCCGCCCTACCAGGATTGAACGAAGAGGGCACCAGCCGCGCAGGGCGCGCCGCACTCGGTAGCGCGGGCGTCCCCGCCCGCGTTCGCGAAGCGAAGACTCAGGATTGCTACGCGGGAAAACGGTTTGTTTTCAGGAAACCCGATGCCCGTTTGCCCGAGTAGATCGCGAAGCGATCGTATCGAGGGCCTGCTTGCGCGAACTCCCTACCCTTGACGGTGCACGCCGCCGGGGGAGAACGCCGGCAGACACACGGCGATGTATTCCGCCCCTTCGTCCAGCGGCGTGCTGTAGCGCACCAGTTCGCCGGGCGCCGCTATGATCGCTTGGCCGGCCTGCACGTCAATCGTGCCGGCGTCGCACTCAACCCGCAGCATGCCTTTGAGTACGATGGTGTACTCGTGAAACTCCGGCCGCTGCGGCGGTTCGACCCAACCGCCAGGTGAGCGCAT
>JBGOUW010000675.1:0-2518 GCA_041477755.1 Binatia bacterium | reverse complement strand
CCTGCACGACGGGCGGTACGCCCGTCACGACCGCTGCATGTGAGGAAGCCATGACACTCAACCCGCAACAGCTTGGCCTTACCCATCACGCCCGTGCATTTCCCGACAAGGCGGCCCTCGTGATGGGAGACCGCTCGTTGACCTATGGGGAGTTCAACGCACGCGTGAACCGGCTGGCGCGCGCCTTACGGCGTGCCGGTGTGGGGAAGGGTGACGCGGTTGGGGCGGCGCTGCACAACGGCTTCGAGTGGTTCGAGCTGCTCAACGCCGCGGCCAAACTCGGCGCTCAACTCGTGCCCCTCGGATATCGCCTGAAGGGGCCGGAGATCGCGTACATGCTCGCCGACTCGCACGCGCGCCTGCTCGTGGGCGCAGCCGATCTGTACGATGAGATCGCACGCGCGTTCGGCGAACTTGGCTGGCCCGACGAGCGGCAGTGGGTGGTAGGGTCGGAGACTCGAGGCCGTTCATACGAAGCGCTGCTGGCGGCGGAGTCTGACGCCGAACCCGACGGCGGTTTCGTCGGTGGTGGCTACAGTGTGCTGATCTACACCTCGGGTACAACAGGACGTCCCAAGGGCATCGAACGGGCCGTCGATCCGGCGACCGGGCACCTCATGCTGCTCGGTATCGCGCAGCTCTGGGGCTTCGATGCCGACTCGGTTCACCTCGTCACCGGGCCGCTCTATCACACCGCGCCGTCGAGCTACGGCCAAGTGCATCTCCTCGTCGGCGCGACCGTGGTGTTGATGCCGCGCTTCGACGCGGCGGAGGCGCTACGACTGATCGCGCGCCATCGCGTCACCGACACCTTCATGGTGCCGACCCACTTCAGCCGCATTCTCCAGCTCGACGAACGTGAGCGGTGTCGCCATGATCTCTCGTCGCTCAAGCATGTGCTGCACTCGGCCGCGCCCTGTCCGGTGCCCGTGAAGAAGCAAATCATCGAGGTGTTTCCGCCCGGCGTGATCACCGAGTTCTACGGCGCGTCGGAGAGCGGTTTTACCCAGATCACTTCCGACGAGTGGCTACGCAAGCCCGGCAGCGTCGGCAAGCCGTGGCCGGGCCACGAGATACGGATCCTCGATGAGCAGGGACAGCCGTGCGCAACGGGCGAGATCGGGCTGATCTACGTGAAGAGTCCGCGCCTGGATTTTCGCTACCGTGATGCCGAGGAGAAAAATCGCGCAGCATTTCGTGACGGCTTCTTCAGCGCCGGCGACCTCGGCTATCTCGACGGCGACGGCTATCTCTACATCGCCGATCGGCGCACTGATCTGATCATTACCGGTGGTGCCAACGTGTATCCCGCCGAAGTCGAGAGCGTGCTAATGGCGCATCCAAAAGTGGGCGATGTCGCCGTCATCGGCGTGCCCGACGACGACCTGGGCAAGGCGGTGCTGGCGGTGATCGAGCTGCGCGCGGGTGAGCGGGCAACCGCCGACGAACTGATCGCGTTCGCGCGCCGCGATCTCGCGCACTACAAGTGTCCGCGCCGCATCGAGTTCGTCGCGCAGCTACCGCGCGAGCCGCACGGCAAGGTGCGCAAGCACGAGCTGATTGCGCACTACAGCGCGGCCAGATGACGCGCAGGTCGGCTATGGACAGGGCAAAGGAAATCCGGTAACCGAAAGGCCTTCGTCGTCCTGCCACGCACGCTGGCGTAGCTCAGTTGGTAGAGCAGCTGATTCGTAATCAGCAGGTCCGCGGTTCGAATCCGCGCGCCAGCTTCAATTTCCCCCTGAATATTCAAGGCATTTTCGCTCGACGGTGAGGCGTCGGCGCCCTCGGAATAGCCGTTGGTGCCAAACTGGTGCCAAAGATTTCCCGGCTGATCGAGCCCGTCGACGAACCGGTGCGAGTCCGCGCTCGGGAGCCAGTGCGCGTACCACTGCAACGTAGTCGTCGGTTTCGCGTGACCAAGCTGCGCGCTGACGTAGGTGATCGGCACCCCGCGCGAAAGCAACTGCGTCGCGAACGAGTGCCGCAAGTCATACGGCCCACGGAAGCCGGAGAGTCCGGCGCGCTTCAAGACTCGCGCGAAGGACTTCCGCACGCGACTCTCATCGAGGGGCTGCCCGCGCTCGTTGAAGAAGAGCCACGGCGGCATCTCCGCCAGGCCGAGACGCAGCTTCTGCCTGTCGCGCCACACGAGGTAGTCCGTGAGCAGTGCGGCGAGGCCCTGACTCATGTCGACCTCGCGCGTCTCCTCGGTCTTCGTGCTCTCCAAGCGGCCACGACTGAATGCGCGTTCGACGTGGATCTTCCGCGCCTGGAAATCGAGGTCCTCGGGCTGTACCGCGAAGGCCTCCCCGGGGCGCAGCCCCGCACGAGCCAGCGTGGTGAACAGTGCGAGGTAGACGGGGGACACCCCGGCGCGCGGCCGCTTGTCTTCGAAGATTAGCGTGCGCCGGGCATGCCCCGCGTCCGACGGAGCGTCACTCACCGCCCCCAGGAAGGCGTTCAGTTGGTCCGCGGACATCGCGCGGATGCTCTTCCGGCGCTCTGACACGGTGAT
>JBGOUW010000572.1:0-3171 GCA_041477755.1 Binatia bacterium | reverse complement strand
GCGTCACGCAGCCGCAGATCGTGGGTGATCCGCCGCGGCGCCTTCAGGGCAAAAGCAAAGTGCTCCGGCACTTCCTTGCCCCAGGCCTGCAGCACGCGCACGGTCGGCAAGCGGTAGAAGGTGTAGTTGATCTCCACCGAGGTGAACCGCTCGGCGTAATAGCGCAGCATCTGCTGCTCCGAGAGCCCGGCGGGATAAAACGGCCCCAACCACTCCTTGTAACTGTACCCGGACGTGCCGACCCAAAAGGTTGCCATCGGGGAGCCTCTATCACGCCGTTCGGCGAGAGAACAACAGAGTTGTTTGGGGGTAGCGTCTCGGTTTGAATTTCCCGCCGTCTTTTTCGCCGCTTCCCACTGGTCCACCATCTCGACGACGTTCTCCATCGACAAGAGTTCCGATGTAACGTCCGCAGCCATCGCCGGTCCAGACGCCGAGCGCTCGGCATTCGGCCGCGAAGTTGGAGAAAAAGCTCTTCTGTCGTAGACTTTGAGAATGAACAGGTCCTTCGAAGATTCAGCCGCGACGAGTGCGATCTATGCCTAAAGTCGCCGCCTGCGTTTTTGATCTCTTCCGAAGTATCGTGACCGCTCAGGACGCACGGCAATTCATCCGTCGGGAGTCCCAGACCGACAAAGAGTTTCATTTCCAAAATTGGGTGAAGCAGAGGCTGGCGGAAACCGGCTTACCGTTCGAGCAGGGTGGCCGGAATAGTTATCCCGACTTCCGCATGGTTCGCTCGCCGGAGGGCTTTGAGATCAAAGGTCTGGCGTATCCGGGTCGGGAGACGACCTTCGACAGCAACACCAGGTTCCCACCGGCTTTCACAACGGCCGCGTGATCTACTATGTCTTTGGCCGCTACCCGGCCTCGCCTGATGGTAATGAGTACCCGGTGACAGACCTCGTGCTCAGCCACGGGGATTTCCTGAATGCTGATCACGAGTACATCCACAAGAACAAGAGCGTGCGCGGCTTCGGCCACGCATCCGGTGTTTGCATCCGTCCTCGGTGTTGCCGCTCGGTGTCCTCTGTGCCCTCGGTGGTTCGTTCATCCGGTTCTGAAATTGAAAATGAACCACCGAGAGCACCGAGCCCACTGAGGGGCCAGGTCCTCACGGACTATATAAGACGATGCGATCGCTCATTGGCGACACTACTTCCGCAACGAGCCACGATCGGTGACTACCGCGCCGATCGGGCCGAAGATTTGGAGACGGAGGTCGTCGTCGCTGGTGGCGTGCAGCAACGCGTCGCGATCGCGCAGGTGGTGGAGCAGGTGGCGCAAGTACGTTACCGCGGTCCCACACTCGTCCGCGCGACCCTCGACGTAGGTGGCGAAGCTCGCCGTGGAGAAATCGCGCTGCGCGAACGCTCGCTGCGCGGCGTCCGCCGCGAGGCGACCCATGCGCATAGCGAACTCGATGCCTTGGCCGGTCAGCGGTGCCAGGTAACCGGCGGCGTCGCCGGCGAGCAACAGGCGATCGCGCGCAACCTCGGCGACGCGATAGCCGATCGGCGCCATCGCCCATACGTCGCCGATACGCGGCTCACGCATGATGCGCTCGTAGATCCACGGATCGTGTTGCTTGGCGACCGATTCGTAAAACTCCACCGGCTTGAGCCGCGTGGCTTGTTTGTCGGCGAGGTCGGTCTCGAGAATGTAGCGGTAGAGTCCGGGGCGAATGCGCGAGCCGCTGATCATCGCGCCGTGATGTCCGTAGAAGTGGCGATCCCATGTGTGCAGCGGCGTATCGGCGAACGACTCGAAGAACACGGCTACGCCGATCTGGCTGAATTCCGGGTCCTCGGACTTGAGCCCGAAGCTGCGCAGGGCCGGGGAATGACGGCCGCCGGCGTCAATCAAGAGCGGCGCGGTGTACTCGCCGCCGTCGGTGGTGCGGACCACGGCGGCATCGGGTTGGATTGCCACGTCGGATACGCGCGCTCCCCAGGTCAAGCGACCGCCGACCTCGACCAACCGGGTGCGCAATGCGGCGTTGAAGCCGCCGCGGTCAACTTGCACGTATGACATGCCGTCCGGGAATGCGTGATAGGTCCACGACAGATCCGGGTAGACGTTGCGCACGCCGTGAACCCGGTCGAGCAGCCAAGCCGCGTTTAGATCGATGCCGAGCTGCGCGCACTCGAACTGCGTCTGCGGTGCGAGCAATTCGCCGGAGGTGATGTCCTCTCCGTCTTCGTTGGCTTTGCGTTCGAGCACGAGCACGTCATGCCCTGCTTGCACCAATGGAATGGCCGCGGCGCAACCGGCAGGACCGGCGCCGATGACGATGACCTCCGCGTCGTACGCCATGGCTTGTGACCGCCGCTACTTCGACGCGCTGCCGGCGCGTAAAAACTCGGCTTGCCACTGCGCCATCGGCCGAAATCCCGGGCGATCGCGATAGGTGGCCTCGGTGTCGCGCCGGATCTCATCATCCGATTGCGACAGATCGAGCGGATCGGTGATCGGCTGCGGCACGTACCACGGGCTGTGGACGTACAGCTCGATCATGTTGCCCTCGGGATCATGCGTGTACACCGACCAACTGATGCCGTGGTTGAGCGCGAAGGTTGGACCGGCCCCCGCGCGCTCGAGTTCCGCGTGCAGTTGCCGCAAATCGGCGAGCGACGCAACGTCGAACGAGATCTGATTGACCGTCGACGGACCATCGCCGCGGCCACTGACCAGCGCGATCTGATGATGCTCGCGCGGATCACCGCTCAGAAACACGATCCGCGGCTCACCCGGAAGTTGCAGTTGGCCGCGGTCGGTGACCCGCAGGCCAAAGAGCCGCGCATAAAAGGCGACCATCGCGTCGAGGTCGCGGACGTAGATGCCGACGTGACTGAATGAGACGCGGGGAATCGTTGCCATCACTTCACTCCTTTTCCCGGTGCTCCGGTTGCTCGGTTCGTTCGCGGTTCACATGCGCGCAGTGTCGGCCGGCTCATCGATGACGCGGTTCTCGATGTGGCCGATGCGTTCGATTTCGATGCGAACGACGTCGCCAGCGACGAGAAAGCGCGGCGGCTGCATCGCGCCGCCGACGCCCGACGGCGTGCCGGTACTAATGATGTCGCCCGGTTCGAGCGTGAACGCGGTCGAGAGATGCTCGACCTGCGCGAAGCAGTCGAAAATGAGCTGCTTGGTGTTGGAATGCTGGCG
>JBGOUW010000098.1:0-12079 GCA_041477755.1 Binatia bacterium | reverse complement strand
GTCTCCACGGCCCTGTGGGTGATGACATCGCCCTCGTGCTCGACCTCTTTGATGCGGCGAGCCTGCGAGGCCGCGTCGCCGGGAGTCATCAGCATCGCATGCAACAGTTTCGCCCCTTCCAGCGTCTTCGCGGCGTGCTGCTCGAAGAAGTCGAAGAAGCCCTTGCCTTCGCTGGGGAACAGTCTGGCAAACATAGTGGCCGTATAGTCAGGCGGGCCGCACAAGTAAAGACAGGGGCCTGGTCGGTGTTCCCGAATCGGACTCGGCGCTATCGCGCCCGCGGCGCCACAACCCCATCGAGCAACGCCAGCCCGCGTGCGAACTTCGACGCGGGCGACGGCAGCAATCCGAAACGCTCTCGCAGCAAGCGCGCGATGCGCGCCACGTCACGACGCGACCCACCCTTCGCCTCGATCTCGATCTCGTCGTAGGTCTCTCGCGAGCCGGTTGGCGCCGCCAGCCGCACGTGATCGAGCGCCAACTCAGCGAGTGCTTGCTCGCCGTGCTGCGGAAAGACATCGAAGAGACGCCGGTGAATGTCGGTGACGAGAATCGGCCGCAAGCCTCGCCGCCCGACCAGCGCGCCGAGCCGCGCGCGCAGCGGCCCAACCGGCACGACGAACGGGAATCTCGGGGCAGCGGCGAGGGGAACAGTCAACTCGGGGCGCTCGTGAATCATCCCACGGACGCGCCCCATCCACTTCGCCGTCATCTCCCAACGCCGTCCCCGCCGGCGCAAGCGCAACGCCACTCGGTGGTGTGCGAGCGTCAGCTTCGGCGTGTCCACGTAGAGCGAGTGCAGCCGTGCGGTGCGCCGCGGTCGCAGGCGGTACGGCCCAAGGTGGTCAAGCTGCGCAATGAGATCGAGAGCTACCTCGGGGGGTACGAGCAGCTTCGCTTCGATCTCCACTGGCACTCGCGCGGCGGCCACACATCACGCTCGCAACATCTCAAGCTCGCGATATCTCCGCTCGCAACATCGGCACTTGCCAAAACTGAATCAGCACGCCGTGCGCGCTGCGCGGCGAGATGAAGGCAGTCTGGCGGCCACCGCCGAAATCAGCGCGGTCGACGATGCGCACGCCATCGGTTTCGAGCTGGGCGAGCAGCGGATCGAGTCGGTCGACGTCGATCGAGAGATGATGAAAGCCTTCGCCCCGCTTGGCGAGAAAGCGCGTGACGAATCCGGGCTGCGCGCCTTTGGCCTGCTCGATCAATTCGATCTTGTAGCCGTTGAGCCGAAAGTTGCACAACGCGAAGCTGCGGTCGTAGCCCCCGTGCTTGGCGCCGCGGAGCTTGATCGGAAAGTAGCGGCGGAAGAACGCGAGCGTGGTGTCGATGTCACGCACCGCGATCGCCGCGTGATCGACCCGCATCGTTACCACCTCGCCTGAGCGCAGCCGCAGCGTGGCGTGTTTGGGCCGCTCGGGCACCTCGACGTGCGGCACCTGCCAAAACTGGATGAGCGTGCCGTGCGCGCTGCGCGGCGAGATGAACGCGGTCAGATCGCCGTCGCCGGCATCGAAGCGATCGACGATACGCAACCCGTCGGCTTCCATCCGCTGCAACAGCGGGGCGAGGTCGCGCACTTCGAGCGACAGGTGATGCATGCCTTCGCCGCGTTTGTCGATGAAGCGCCGCACAAAACTGTCGGGCCGCGTGGCCTCGATCAACTCGAGCTTGAAGTCGCCGACGTAGAAATCGCACCAATTGAAATCCGGCGTGTAGCCGGGACGCTTGTCGACCCCCATCGCGATCGGCACGCAGCGGCGAAAGAAATCGAGAGCGGCGTCGATATCGCGCACGGCAATCGAAACGTGGTCGACTCGCATGGTGGCGTCAGGCATCGTTCTACAGCGCCATCCTACTCACCGGGGGCATCCGTCCCTGGCTGCCCGACCGTGCGCCATTTCTCCAACGACACGATGCGCATCGCACGCCGCCTACAGAATCCGCAGCACGACTTTACCGAAATGCACGCTGGCGTACACCACGCGGTGGGCCTCGGCCGCGCGCTCGAGCGGCAGCACCCGATCAATCACCGGCCTGATGCGGCCGGCCTTGAGCGCCTCACCGAACCGTTGCTCGAACGTGCGTACGATGACCGCCTTCTCGTCGACCGAACGAGTGCGCAGCGTCGAGCCGATCACCCGCAAGCGCTTGAGCATCACCATCGCGAGATTCACTTCCGTACGCGCGCCGCCGGTGAGGCCGATGATCACCAAACGGCCCTCGAGCGCGAGGGAGGTGAGATTTGACGCGAGATAGCTGGCACCGATGGAATCGAGCACGACGTTGACGCCCTTGCCGTCCGTGGCTTCTTGCACTGCGGGCGCGAAGTCGCCGCTGCGGTAATTGATCGCGGCATCCGCACCGTGCTCGCGACAGCGCTGACACTTCTCGTCGCTGCCCGCGGTCACGATGACCCGCAGCCCGGCTTCCTTGCACAGCGTGATTGCCGCGGTGCCGACACCGCTGCCGCCGCCGTGGACCAGCACGCTGCCATCCGCCGGTGGCTCGCCCAACATGAAGATGTTCAGAAACGCGGTGAGAAACACTTCCGGAAGTGCCGCAGCTTCGACATCGGACATTGCCGCCGGCACGTGCAGCGCCGAGCCGGCATGCACGACCGTTTCGGCGGCGTAGCCACCGCCCGGTAGCAGCGCCATCACACGGTCGCCTGCTTGCCAACCGCTGACGTTGGCGCCGACTTCGATCACGCGACCGGCACACTCCAAACCGAGAATCGGCGACGCGCCTGGCGGCGGCGGGTACATACCTTGGCGCTGCAGCAGGTCGGCTCGATTCACTGCCGTCGCGCTCACGCGGATGCGCAGGTCGTCGGGTCCCATCGCCGGCGGATCGGCCTCACCGATGCGCAGGACGTCCTCATCACCGGGTTGATCAATGACAATGGCTCGCATGCTCGGTGTCTATCTCACCGGCGCCGGGCGTTGGCAACCGCGGCGAAACCTCTGGCCGAAACTTCTTGCCAAGCATCTTGCATTTCCGCCCGCCGTCACGCTATGCGGGAGATCAGATATGGCGGACATGAACACGAACCCGCGCGAACGATTTGTCGAACTGTCACGGGCCCCCGACGATCGCATCGATGTCGCCGAAGGCGCGTTGCTGATTGCCGCGGAAGCCTATCCCAACCTCGATGTCGCGGCTTATCTGCAGCGACTCGATGCGTTGGCGCAGGAAGCGCGCGAGTTCATCGGCCCGGCCCCATCCGGCGCGCAGTACGTGGAGCGGCTCAATCAGTTTCTGTTCGTGCACAAGCGCTTCGTCGGCAATCAGAAGCACTTCTACGATCGTCGCAACAGTTTTCTCAACGAAGTCCTCGACCGCCACACCGGTATCCCGCTCACGCTGTCCCTCGTCTACATGGAGGTGGCGCGGCGGCTCGGCCTGCCGGTGCGCGGCGTCGGCTTTCCCGGGCACTTTCTCGCCAAATACGATGGCGAAGAGGAGATCATCATCGACGCGTTCTTCGGCCAAGTGCTCAGCGAGCGGGAGTGCCACGAACGCTTGCAGAGCGTGCTCGGCCCCGACGCGCCGTTCGATCGCCGCTACCTGCGCGCCGCCACGCCGCGCGAAATCCTCGTGCGCATGCTGGGCAACTTGAAGCAGGTCCACATCAACGCGCAGGAATTCGAGGCGGCGCTGTCGTCTTGCGAGCGCATTCTCCTGCTCGCGCCCGATGCGCCCCAGGAGCTGCGCGATCGCGGCCTGATCTACCAAAAGCTGGAGTGCTTCGGCCCGGCGCTCGCCGACCTCGAACGCTTTCTGAAGCTCGCCCCCAACGACGAAACCGCCGACACCATCCGCGAGAACCTCATCGGCCTGCGCCGCCAAGCCGCGCAGGTCCACTGAATAGTGGTGAAGGTCGAACGCTGACCGTTCACCGTCGGGGTGCCGGCCTTCAGCTTTCAACTTTGGACTTTCGACACTGCCTATGATCATCGTCGCCGCCGGTGTGATCGTGCGAGCCGGCGAGGTACTCGCATGTCAACGCCGCGCCGACGGCCATCATCCGCTCAAGTGGGAGTTTCCCGGCGGCAAGGCCGAACCGGGCGAGTCGATCATCGCCTGTCTGCAGCGCGAACTGCGCGAAGAACTCGGCATCGACGCCGAGATTACCCGTGAGATGTGGTTCACCAAGCATACGTACGCCGGTCGTGAGCCGATCGGGTTGCACTTCCTGCTCGTGTCCGCGTATCGCGGCGTGGAGACCAATCGCGCGTTCGCCCAAATCCGCTGGCTGCGGTGCAGCGAGCTGGCAGCGCTCGATTTTCTTGACGGCGACCGCGAGTTCATTGCCCGCCTCGCGCGCGGTGAGATCAGTTTGACCGCGTGAGCGCGCGCAAGGTTTCCTCGGCTTCGCGCGCAATCTGCGCAACGATGTCGGCGGCCGGGCGCACGTCGGGAATCAGTCCGCACGACTGCCCGGCGTAGAGCACGGTCTTCTCGACATCGCCGTTGAAACCGGTCCCCGCCGGCATTGCGGCATAGCGCGGCACCGGGATCTTCAGCTCACCCAGGCGCAACTCGCCAACGATTTCGCCCTCGTGTGGGCGCTGCCCGCTCGGCGGGCGTCCAGCCCGTTCCCATTCATCGATGACACTGTTGCGCAGCGCGCGGTGCGGGGCGTCAGGCCAGCCGAAGTCGAACAGCGTCGTGTGAACCGTGTCGTCCGCCGACGCGCGGACAATGCACTGCTTATACTCGGGGAGCGCGCCGGATTCTTCGGACGCAAGAAAGCGGGTACCGAGGGCGGCGCCGCCAGCGCCCAACGCCAGCACCGCGGCCACGCCACGGCCGTCGGCGATGCCGCCCGCCGCAATCACCGGCACCGGCCGCACAGCATCGACGACCAGCGGCGTGAACACCATCGTCGTGATGCTGCCGCGCACGTGCCCCCCGGCTTCGACGCCCTGCGCCTCGATCAGATCCGCGCCCGCGGCGACCGCGGCCTGCGCCTCCTGAACCGAACCCACTTGCACGATCACCTTCATCCCCGCACGATGCGCGGATTCGACGTAAGGCACCGGATCGCCCCAGAACAACGACAGCAGTGGCACGCGTGCTTCAATGCAGACCTCGGTCTGCCCGGGCTGCAAGACCGGCAACAACAGATTTACCCCGAACGGCTTGTCAGTGAGCGCACGCACCTGTTCGATCTGCGCGCGCAGCAGTTCGGGCGGTATGCCGGCGGCGCAGAGCATGCCCATCCCGCCAGCACTCGACACCGCGGCCACCAATTCGGGCGACGATACGCCGCCCATCTGCGACTGCATGATTGGATGACGCAGCCCGAACATCTTCGTGAACGTAGTCTCCATCGCGCTCCTTCGCGCTCCTTCGCGCTCGTTCGATTGATGTGCTCAGTGCAATACCAGGCCAACCGCCGCACCGCCAAGCACCAGCCAAGCGGAACTGGCGCGCCGCCATCCGAGCAGCAGGAGACTCGTGACTGCTAGTGCTGCGGTCGGCAGATCGATCACTGCGGTCCGCGCGAGGTACCACGTCACCGCCGCCATGAGTGCGAGCGAGCCAACGTTGACGCCGTCGAGCAGCGCAGCGGCCGACGGCGACTGGCGCAGGCGCGGAATCAGCGGACCGCTGAGGGCGACGAAGAGGAAGGCGGGAAGAAAGATGCCGACGGTTGCGATCAGCGCACCAAGCGGTCCTGCCAACACGTAACCGATGAAGGTCGCGGTGGTGAACACCGGCCCGGGCGTCACTTGCCCCACAGCGGTCGCGTCCAGCAGTTGCGCTTCGGTGAGCCAGCCCCAGCGTACGACCAGATCGGCGCGTAAGAACGCCAGCAGCACGTAGCCGCTGCCGAACAACACCGATCCGACTTTGAGGAAGAATAAGCCGAGCGCCCACAATCCGAACGGCGCCACGGCCGTGGCAGTGGCCAGCGGCAGCGCGACGACTGCCGGCGCGCTACTGATTGATCTCTTCGTCACCATCGACGCCGCGCCAGCCAGCGCAAGGACGAGCAGTTCGTCCACACCGCTGGCAGTGAGCGCGACGGCGGTGACGCCGATCACTGCGAGCCGCGTCGACTTGATCGCCGCGCGTCCCAATCCCCACAGCGCGTGCAGCACTACCGCGATCACCACGGGCTTCATGCCGTACAACAGCGCGGCGGCCTGCGGCAGCGTACCGAACCGCACATACACGGCGGCAATCACCGCCACCAACAACGCCGCCGGCACGATGAAGCATACACCCGCCACCGCCAACCCAGCCCAGCCGGCACGCAGATAGCCGACGTGGATCGCCATCTCGGTCGAGTTGGGGCCGGGGATGAGATTGGTGGCGCCGAGGAGATCGAGGAATTGCGTTCGCGACAGCCAGCCGCGGCGGCGGACGACTTCGTCCTCCATCATCGCGATGTGCGCTGCGGGGCCGCCGAAGGCGGTGGCACCGAGGCGGAGAAACAGCCGCGCCAGATCGCTCAGCCGCGTGGCGCGCGCATCCACGTCACGACGCGCCATCCGCGGGCGGCTGCAAATGCCAGATGTAGTACAGCTCAGCGTTGCTGTCGGTTTGATCGGTACGAATCAGGCGGAAGTCATTGCGCCCCTCGACCAGCAGCGCGGCGGGCACCGTCAGCAGCGCTTCGTCCCACGAGTCGTCGCCGCCCGGCATGTCGAACACGCCATCGACTTTGTGGCCGTTGACTTCCAACTCGTAGATGCCGCTGCCGGTATGATCGTAGCGAATCGCCACGACCAGATCGCGACTCGCGGCAATGTTGCGCGCCGACCAGCGCAACTGGTACGGCGTCCGGCGCCCGTGATCGACCAGGATGACGTCCGACAACGGCGGACGGTAACGCAGGATCTTCTCGTGATAGTTGTGGGAGTAGGGCTGGTCGGGAGCGTGGGGTTCCTCGAACGCATGCTCGCGCTCCGAGGCTTCGTCCTCGATGTCGAGCGCATCGACGATCTGGTAGCGACGATACTTCTCGTCCAGGGTGTAGAGGTTGGTGCGCCCGGACAATCCGACATCGCCGTAAAACACGAGCCGCGGATCTTTGCGTAGTGCGGCCACGTCGACGCGCTCGGTGTTGAGGATCGCGATCTCGGTGTAGCGACTATCCGGCAAGCGCACACTGACACTCTCTTCGCCCGGCTTGGACGGCGACGTGTGGGCGCGCGCCAAGTGATGCGGATCGGCAAAGAAGAGGAAGACGTCGACGCCGCGCGCGCGCAACTTGTCGAAGTCGTCGAGCGAGTGCTCATGCCCCATGCGCCCGCGATTCTTGGGATCCACCGGGCTATGCGCGATCTCCGGGTCGGTGAGGCCGTGCAGATCGAGGCAGCGGCGATCGCAGTAGAAGGGAATGATGCCGGCCGAGGTCGTGGCGATGACCGCATCGCGGGGCAGGACTTCCTGCAGCACTTTCCCGCTGGTGCCCCAGTCCATCATGGTCGGATCACAGTAGCGTCGCAGCAGGCCGATGCTTTCCTGTCCAGCGACGCGCGCTTCCTTGGCGGTCTCCGTGCAGCGCGCGGTGGCAATGGTGAGCGCAGCGCCCACGGCCAGACCGACGAGCCAACCCGTGATGCCGAGATTCGCGACGCCGAGATTCGCCGCACCGTCGGGAGGCCGGCGCCCGCGAAACGCTGACCACAGCCGGTGCGCCACAACCGAGGCGCCGATCACGATCGCCGGATAGAGCACGCCGGTCACCGGTGTGACGAAGCGCCACTCCATGAAGTCGCCACCCAGTCGCACGACGTAGAAAAAGACGAACGCGGTCGTCAGCAGCGAGCCCCACAAGAACCGCCGCACGATCCCCGCCGGCGCCAGCCACGCGCCCACAATCGCAAAGCCGAGGTACGGGAGAAACGGATACGCCCCGAGGTAGGTCAGCAAGTATCCCCAGCCGCGCCCGTAGAAGGTGAGGTACGCTACCTTGGTGTAGTAGGTGTTGGGATAGAAAGAGCCGTAGTACGCGATGCGCCAAGCGTTGAACGGCAGGTAGATCAGCAGCACGGGTAACGCCGGCAGGAGCAAGTAGCGCCGCCAGTGCTTCTCGATCAGCAACGGACGCCAGTAAAGCAAGACGCCGGCAACCGCGAGCGCGGCGAGCGTCACGACGCCGTCGGGCCGCGTCATCGTCAGCAGCACCGCCGCCAGACTGGCCCACAGCAGCGCCGACGGATGCGTCTTGGGATCGAACGAGAAGGCGTAGAGCACGGCGATGGTCAGGAAGGAGACCAGCGGCGTCTCCATACCCGAGAGAAACCACAAGTTGAACGAGTAGTGATACGTCAGCGGCACCAGCGCGAGCGGCGCGATCCACACGCCCGCGCGAAACAGCCGGACGCCGAGCGACAGCAACAGCCCGTACGACGCGAACCACAGCAGCATGCTGAGGAGGTGCATGAACGGCAACGGATCATCCGCGCCCATCGCCAGCGGAATCGCGGAGAACATGGTCCACAAGAAATTGGTGTAGCCCTCGACGTACTGACCGATGTTGTAGACGATCCCGTTGCCCTCGACGAAGTTCTTGGCGTAGCGGAAGCTGACGTAGGCGTCGTCTTGCGCCCAGCGATCGCGCCACAGCGGCCCGACATGAATCGCGACGGCGTACACGGCGCCGATCACTTGCGCAGAGAGAAGCAGCGCAACGAACACGCGCCGACTCTTGCCGGAAGCAGCATCAGCGGTGGCGGTGGTGGTCGTCATCAGGTGCGCACCGCCTTACTACGTTCGATGGTCGCAAGACAACGGAAGGGCGAGTCGCGTCACTCGTAGCGCAGGGCGGCGATCGGATCGAGGCGAGCGGCCTTGCGGGCGGGATAGAACCCGAAGAATACTCCGACGGCGCCGGAAAAGAGCACGGAACCGAACACCGCAACCGGCGACAGCAGGGTCGGCCACGCGGCAAAATACGAGATCAATTGAGCGCCCGCGACACCCAGCAGCGCCCCGGCGACGCCGCCGACCATGCTGAGCATGACCGCCTCGACCAGGAACTGCAGCAGGATGTGCCGCCCCTTCGCACCCACCGCCATGCGGATCCCGATCTCGCGCGTGCGCTCCGTCACCGACACCAGCAGGATATTCATGATCCCGATACCGCCCACCAACAGTGAGATCGACGCCACGCTGAGCAACAGACTGGTCATCACCTGGCTGGCGCTTTCCGAGGCCTTCGCCACGTCGTTGAGATTGCGCACGGTGAAGTCGTTCTCCTGATTCGGCTGCATGTGGTGGCGCTCGTGCAGCAGGGTGGTGATCTGATTGGTCGCCTCGGCAAGCTCGTCGGTCGAGACCGTCGAGGCGAACACCATGTCGACGCTACCGACGAACTGCGTGCCGAGCACGCGCCGCACCGCAGTCGAAAACGGCATGACGATCACATCGTCCTGGTCTTGCCCCCAGGCCGTTTGCCCTTTCGCTTCGAGTACGCCGACTACGCGGAACGGCACCTCCTTGATGCGCACGAGCGCACCGACCGGATCTTCACCCGGCCCGAAGAGGTGATCCGCTACGGTTTGGCCGAGCAGCACCACGCGGTTGGCCGTCTCTTCGTCGCGCTCGGTGTAGAAGCTTCCGGCGGCGGCTCCCCACGTACGCACCTTTTGAAACGACGGCGTCGATCCTTGCGCGACCGTGGACCAGTTCTGGTCTCCGTACACCACTTGTACCACTTGCCGCTTGATGTACGTCACGTTCGCCACGGTCTGACACTCTTTGAGGATGGCCTCTGCGTCACCCACTGTGAGCGTCGACACGCCACCCCATCCGGAGCGCACACCGGAAGCGGTGGTCGCGCCAGGGACGATCATCAGGAGATTAGTGCCCAGACTGAGGATCTGCTTTTGTACCGCCGCATCCGCTCCCTGGCCAATGCTCACCATGGTGATGACCGCCGCGACGCCGATGATGATCCCCAGCATCGTGAGGGCGGAGCGCATCTTGTTGCGTCGCAGTGCGCGCAAGGCGGTACGCATGGTCATACGGAAGAGCTTCATGCCGACGCCTCCGCGCCGGCGGCCGTCGCAACCGCAGAAGGCTGCCGCACGTCGGACACCACCTGGCCGTCACGAAATGTGATCACTCGTTGCGCGTACGTAGCGATGTCGGGTTCGTGCGTAACCAGCACCACGGTGATGGCGTGTTCGCGATTGAGACGCTGAAAGATGTCGAGGATCTCGATGCTCGTCTGGGTGTCCAGGTTGCCAGTCGGCTCGTCGGCGAGCAGCAATGACGGCTGATTCACCAACGCCCGAGCGATGGCGACGCGTTGCTGCTGACCGCCGGAAAGCTGATTCGGCAAATGATGCTCCCGCCCGCTGAGTCCGACCGCCACCAGCGCCTCACGCGCCCGTTGCCGCTGCTTACCGATGGGCACATCGCTGTAGAACAGCGGCAGCTCGACGTTCTCAATCGCGCTGGTACGGGGAATGAGGTTGAAGTTCTGAAACACGAAACCGATCTGGTGATTGCGGATGGTGGCGCGATCGTCGGAACTCAGAGTCGAGACATCGGTACCGTTGAGGCGGTATGTGCCTCGCGTCGGGCGATCGAGGCAACCGATGATGTTCATGAACGTCGACTTGCCTGATCCCGATGCGCCCATCACGGCCACGATTTCGCCGGACGCAATGGCGAGCGAGACGCCGCGCAGCGCCTGCACTTCGACGTCCCCCAATTGGTAGACCTTCCAGAGGTCACGAACCTCGATCAGGGAGTGGTCCATCGCATCGGCTAGAAGCGGCGCCCGCCACCGAAGGATGGGGGTTGCGCCTGTGCTTTTGGAGCGCTCCGACGGAAGGCGACCGCCAACTGGTCCCCTTGATGAAGATCGCCGGACACCAGCTCTGCGTACTGGTCGTTGCGCACGCCGGTTTGGACCTCGACTTTCCGCAGCGTGCCGCCTGGTTGGAGTTCCCAGACGACCAAGGGACCCTGATGAGCCGATTCCCGCGCCGTGGGCGTCTCCGCAGCGGCGCCAGGCTTGCGATCGGGTCGGAAACGCAGCGCCCGCAACGGAACCAGCAACACGTTGTCGCGTTGCGCGGTGGTGATCGTGACCGTGGCGGTCATTCCGGGTTTGAGTTCCAAGTCGGGATTGCCGACGGCGATCACCACATCGTAGGTCACGACGTTCTGCACGGCGATTGGGGCGTTGCGAATCTGCGCCACGGTGCCGTGAAACGCTTTACCCGGATACGCGTCGACGGTGAACGAGGCGGCTTGATTCTCACGCACGGTGCCGATGTCCGACTCGCTGACGTTGGTATCGACCTGCATCTTAGTGAGGTCGTGCGCGATCAAGAACAGCGTTGGGGTTTGAAAGCTGGCCGCCACCGTCTGCCCGACGTCGACGTTGCGCGAGACCACGACGCCGTCGACGGGCGACTTGATGTCGGTGTAGTTGAGATTGATGCGCGCCTCCTGGAGCGCCGCGTCGGTTTGCTTAACCGCGGCTTGATCCAGCGCGATCTGCGCCAGGGCCTGATCGTAGTTGCTCTTCGCCGTGTCCAGGTCATTCTGTGAGATCAGATTCTTTGTGCGCAACTCCCGGTTGCGTTCGAGCGTGAGCTTCTTCAACTCCAGATCGGCGCGGTCCTTGTCGACTTTGGCCCGGGCGTTGGCGAGATTGGCCTCGGCCTGCAGCACCTTCACGAGGAATGCGGCCGGATCGATCTTCGCCACCAGCTGGCCCTTGGTCACGGGCGAGTTGAAGTCGGCGTACAGGGCTTGAATCGGGCCCGACACGTAAGTGCCCACCTGGACCGTGCTCACCGGATTGACGGTGCCGGTCGCCGTCACCGTCGCGGCGACGGCGCCGCGTTCGAGCGCGTCGGTAACGTACTCGCCCTTGCCGTTCTCGTCGCTATGGCGCCAGTAGGCATAGCTCGCCACCGCGACCAGGACGACGAGCCCCGCTACCACCAAATAACGCACCTTTGGCCTCATGCTACCGACTCAATCCTCCTCAGCGCGGATCTCGCGATGAAAGCGCTCTTCGATGACCGTGTAGAGCGTCGGGATGAACACCAGCGTCAATACCGTCGACACGCTCAGGCCGCCG
>JBGOUW010000636.1:0-2722 GCA_041477755.1 Binatia bacterium | reverse complement strand
GTGACCATGCCCGAGCACGGCGCGTCGTTTTCGTACATGTTGAACGCCGCCAACGGTGACAGTTCGAGAAACGGCGTACCGGGATCGAGCAAGTGTTCGATGCGGTCACGCACCAGCAGTTTGCCGCGCTGGATGTGTTTCTGGCGAACCGACTCCGGCCCACCCTGCCGCACGGTGGCAAGCCGCGCCCGCAACTCGGCGGCGAGCGCGCGATGGTGCGCGGCGTTCGCCTGAAACGACGAATCAGACGGACGGACTTTCGTCTCGATACGCTGCATCGACTGGCAGCGGCCTAACGCTTCACCCAGGCAGGTTTGCGCTTTTCGAGAAACGCCGCCATGCCTTCTTGCGCCTCAGCTCCGGTACGGATGCGGGCGATGATCTCCGCGGTGAACGGTTTCGCGTCGCTGAGCGAACGATCCGCGACGCCGCGCAGCAGCGCCTTCGCTACGCCCAACGCTTCGGGCGCGCACTCGTGCAACGTCGCGAGCAGTTGCGCGATGGCACTGTCCACGTCGTCCATCGACGCGCAGACTTCATCGAGCAGACCCCACGCATGCGCCTGCTGGGCGGAGAACACTTCGCCGGTGAGAAAGAGCCGGCGGCAGCGCGCCTCGCCGAGCTTCTTGATGCAGTAGGGCGATATCACCGCGGGCACCACGCCGAGCCGCACTTCGGTGAAGGCGAAACTGGCCGCGGCAGTCGCGACGGCGAAGTCGCACGCCGCAATCAAACCGACGCCACCGCCACGGGCGGGTCCGTTGACGCGTGCGATGACGGGGCGCGGAAACTCATAGAGCGCCGCGAACAGTTCGGCCGTGCGGGTTGCGTCGCGCAGGTTGTCGTCGAACGAGGCGCCCTTCATGCGGCGCATCCAGTTCAAGTCCGCGCCGGCGGAAAAGACTTTGCCTTCCGCCGCCAACACGACCGCGCGCAGATCGCCGTCGCGGCGACATTCCGCCAGCGCGCGGATCACGCGTTCGGCCACTTCGTCGTTGAGTGCGTTGCCCACTTCCGGGCGGGCCAGCGTGAGGCGAACGACGCCGTTCGAGTTTTCGACGTGCAGCATGCGGCGCCCTTAGCAGCGTTTGGCGCCGCACTCAAATTGCGCGGGCGACAGCCGTCGCACTCTCATCCCGGTAGTGTCTCACTTTGAAATCTGCGCCGACGCCGGATCCTCGGTCATCGCGAGCCCTGCAAGGGCGAAGCAATCTCGATGCGTTGAGCATCCGACCTGACCGTGGCGAGATTGCTTCGTCGCTCCGCTCCTCGCAATGACGACTTCCGATGCGCTCGAGGTTCGGTTCAAACTGAGACACGACCCTCATCCCACCACCTTCGATGCGCTGCGGCTAGTCAGCCGCCGACCGGCCTGTGCCGAACAATCGGACCCGGACCGCCATCACACTACGGCATTCCTGCGATCCGGCGGTCGACTCAGGCGCTCGATCAAAAGCCGCTTGCTGAATTTCCCCGGCCCGGTGCGCGGAATCTCGTCGAAGAAGACAATCTCCGATGGCACTTTGTGCGGGGCCAATCCGGCGCGCGCAAACTGGCGCAGCTCATCGGCCGACACCGCAGATTCCGCTCCGCACGTCACCGCGGCAACCACCCGTTCACCCTGATCGGCATCAGGAATGCCGACGACGGCCACCTCATGGACGGCCGGATGGGATTGCAGGTAACTTTCGATCTCAACGGCGCTCACCTTGAAACCGCGCGTCTTGATGATATCGACTGAACGGCGCCCGGTGATACGGATCATGCCGTCCGCTTCGCGCACGGCCAGGTCGCCCGAGCGAAAGAACTCCCCAACGAATGCCCGCGCCGTTTCTTCTGGCCGTTTCCAATAGCCGCTGAAGAGGTTCGGCCCGCGGATAAGCAACTCGCCTTGCTCACCCTCGGCGACATCGCACAGCTCACCGCGATCGGCTGCATCCAGCTCGGCGATCCGAACGTCAATCCCCGGCAGCGGTCGTCCCACTACCCCTGCGCGGCGCGGGCCATCGTAGGGCGCGGCGATCATGAATCCACCCTCAGTCATTCCAAAGCGTTCGAGAATCTGGTGCCCAAAGCGTTGCTCGAAGCGGCTGAAGGTCGCTGCCGTCAACGGCGCCGAGCCCGACACCCACGCACGCATCGACGACAGATCGTGCGCACGCACCGTTTGCTCTGGCAGTCCGACGAGGCGGTTGTACATCGTCGGCACGCCGAAAAAGAGCGTGATGCGATGCCGCTCGGTATCCTCTGGGACCTCTTCCGCCACGAAGCGTTCCCGCAACACGATTTGCGAACCCACCAGCAGCGACCCAAGAATGCCGAGCGCCAGGCCGTGCAGATGAAAGCAGGGCAACGTCAGCAGCAGGCGATCCGCAGCCGTCCACCGCCATGCCCTGGCGACGGTCTCCAGGTTCGACACCAGCGCCCGGTGCGACAACGTCGCCCCTTTTGGTTTGGCCGTTGTGCCCGACGTATAGACGAGAAGCGCCGCGTCGTCCGGCGCCACCGACTGCGCAGATTCCGGGAGCACGCACCCAGTCAACAGCGTCGTCACCACGCGTCGATCCGCGATACCATCGGCACCCCGCAACAGCGCCGCTTGCTCTGGATGCGTGTAGAGCAACGCCGCGCCCGAATCGCGGACGACGTAAGCTGCTTCGTCGGCGGTGTACGCCGGATTCAGCGGCACCAGGATCGCGCCGGCGTACAAGACCCCGAGTAC
>JBGOUW010000445.1:0-4258 GCA_041477755.1 Binatia bacterium | reverse complement strand
GGCGTGGCGCCCGTGCTCCTCGCCTGGTGTGCTACGAGTGCTTCAAGCCGCAGGTTGCCTGCATCTGCGCATCCATACGAACCGGTTGCGAACCAGACCGGCATCATCATTTTGCAGCACCCGCGCGAACGCTTTCACGCCGTTGGTACGGCGCGCATCGTACGGCTGGCGTTGCCCAGAGTTCGTGTTGAACAGTGCGCGCCGTGGGCGGACGGTTCCACCATATGCGCCCAGCTCCTCGAACAGACGGCGCTGCTCTATCCGGCGCCCGGTGCACGCGAGCTGGCGACGCTGCCGGTCGAAGAACGACCGCGGAATCTGGTCATTCTCGACGGCACGGGAGAAAAAGTACAGGGTCAGCCATTGAAAGTAGCATTTCGTTCCTGAGCATCTGGCCGCAGGAACATTACCACAGAAAACGGACAGGCAGCGCGGAGGCGCAGCGCGACGCATCCCCCGCCGTCGTCAGATGACCCGTTCCAGTCGCCGGGGAAGCGCGCAACCTCTGGCCGCGGCGTCGATTCAGCACCTCGGCTACACGCGTCCGGGTGCCGCGTAGCACCGCCAAGTCTTTGCGCGTGAGACCCTGCTGTATGCGGAACCTGATCGCCTCGATCGGGTCGAGCGGGTCCATCGGATAGTGTTGCGACTCGTAGGCATCAACCAACGTTGCCAGAATTTCGAGACGGTCGCCCTCGGGCGTCCCGGACTTGGCACCCCGCTCGATCTCAGCCATCGTCGCCTCGTAGTCAGCCTTAGTTCCGATCGGCTTGAGGCGCTCCATACTTCACCTCTTTCGCGCTGATGCGGTCGTACTGCTTGTGAGTCCCGATCCGCTTGATCACGCCGACCGCAGTAGCAGCATCACCAGCCCACCCGCCACGATCAACGCTCCGCCGACGAGTACGGCGACCGACGGATGCTCGCCGAAGAGGACGAAGCTGATCGCTTGGCTGACGACGAAGAAGATCGCGATGTAGAGGCCCATCAGGCGGCCGAAGTCGATTGTGCGGTCGGCATTCACCACGAACCCGTACCCGGCGAGTAGCGCAACACCGAGCAACCCGAAGATCCACGTCGATTGCACTAGTCCGCGACGGATCATCGCGTCGCCGGTGATTTCTAAAGTGGCCGCGATCGCCAAGAACACAATCGTTCGCGTCATGGAATTCACGGCGCGTGTAGACCACATGGGCGGATCGTTGTCACCACCCAAGTGTCGTCAGCGATGTGCCAACTGCGCGTAATTTCGTTCGCAGTGCCTCGCTTGGCCCGCGTCAGGGAGCCCCTAAGATCACGAGGTCAACGCGCCAACGCTGATCCAATCAATCTTTCTCGACGCACCCATTGAGCGCTGCATTGGCCGCCACCACCAGCTCGTCAACAGTCACCATTTCGCTCCGGTCGCGATCGAAAGTTCGGCAATCGTCCAGCGCGGCATACCCAAGAGCGATGTTCACGCCGCGCACCAACTCATCGACGGTCACACTTCCATTGTGATCACAGTCGCCGACGCACGGCCCGAGCGTCGGTGTCGGTGTCGGCGAGGGCGTATCCGTGACCGTTGGCGTCGGAGTGGCCGTCGCTGATCCGGTGGGTTGGGGAACGTCTGCGATCGCGACCCCCCGCGGCCCACTCTCCACCCGAACCGTTGACGCCACGAGGTTTTGCGCGAGGTCGATCACCGCGACGGTGCCGGGCGCCTTGTTCGCCACGTAGATCCGGCTCCCATCGGGCAGGAGCGCGAGCCCCTGTGTATCCGTGTTCGCACCAATCGCCACCGTCGTAATCTGCCTGCCCACCGGATCGATGGCTTGGAGCGTTCCAACGTCGTTGCTGACGTAGATGCGACGACCGTCCGCTGCGACCGCGACCGCAATGGGTCCGCCCCCGAGGGTGATCGTGTCCACGACGGAGGTCGTCGCCGCATCGAGCACCGACAGTGAGCCGCTCCCATGATTCGCCACGTACGCGCGCGCGCCGTCGGGCGCAAACGCGATGCCACGCGGGCCCGTCCCAACCGCGACCTCGGCGCGCACATGGTGGTCGGCCGTATCAATGATCCATACGCTCGCCGCGTTCTGGAGGCCGACGTAGATCGCAGCGTCGTCGGGGGTGATCGCGACACCCAACGGTTGGAACCCGACTGCAATCGTGGCGGCACTCGCGCACGGCGTCGAAGTCGACACACACGCAGCGAGATCGAGAACTGAAACCGTGTTGTCGCTGTGGTTGGCGACATATGCGCGGTCCCCACGATGAGTGACCGCGATGCCGCCTGGTTCCTCACCGACGTCGAAGGCAACCGCCACGTTGTTGCTGCGCGTATCGATTCCAACCACCGCCGCAAACTTGAACTCGGTCACATACATTCGCGTCCCGTCGGGGCTGCCGGCCAACTGGTTCGCCGACCCAACGGGCACGTTAACGACCACGGTGTTGGTGTATGGGTCGAGCACCGAGACGCTGTTGGCATCGCGATTGGCCACGTACACGAAAGGCCGCGCCCACGTCGGCGCCGGCGTGATTGCCGCCGAGACGAAAAGGATCAACCCAGCCGCGGCTCGTCTCATTGCGCGCGATCCCATACGAAGGAGCTTGCACCACCGTCGGCGATTACTCCAGCCGCAGCGAGAAAACATCGGGGATAACCCGCAACGGCAATGATCGCGCCCAGCAAAGGACCAACTCACCGGGCGCATAGACTGCATGGGCGGATCGTTGCCAATCTTCCAGTCACTCGTGGCTTGTCTCGGCGAACGCGGCGCGACCGGTCAAGACATACCGAGATGCAGAACCCAGCGCAGACCGCTGAAACCAACTGCGCGAGGTTTCGTTCGCAGTGCCTCGCTTGTTCCGCGTACGGGGACTACTATGATCGCCATCACACACGCGGAGGGCGTTATGAGCGATCGCGATCGGTACTGCATCGAGACGGCGGAACAACTGCGCGCAGTGATCGGTGAACCCATGCCGGTCATCGCCATGAAGGTCGATGCTGCGCTGAACGAATACGCGCGCGCCTTCATCGCCCGCTCGCCTTTCCTGGTGCTTTCGACTTCCGACGCCACGGGGAAGCAAGACGTGTCTCCCAAGGGCGACACGCCGGGGTTCGTGGCGATTGACGATGATCGCACCTTGCTCATCCCGGACCGCAAGGGCAACAAGCTCATCTTCGGCTTGCAGAACATTCTGGCCAACCCACACGTCGGCGTGCTGTTCATCATTCCCGGTGTGCGTGAGACCGTGCGGGTTAACGGTCACGCCGAGCTGACTTCCGATCCGAAGATCCTCGAACGGCTCTCGGCGCGCGGTCAGCCGGCGCTGCTCGCCATCCGTGTCACCATCGAGGAATGTTTCTTCCACTGCGCCAAAGCCTTCATTCGTGCGCAACTGTGGAAGCCCGAGTCGTGGCCAGCGGTGGAGCGGATCTCGTTCGGCAAGATGTTTGCCGCCAAGCTCGGAGCCGACGATCAGGTCGCACACTCGATCGATGAGCTCGTCGAGGAAGACTACAAGACCGGCCTGTAGAGTCGGAATCAATGGCAGTCACGAACAACAACGGCGGGTCGGCTCGCGGACCGCATTTCGCGACGCCGTTCGGGTTCCTCGCTGTCATGCGGAACGACGCGCTCGGCTTCTTGATGGACACGACCCGCCGCTACGGCGATGTGGTCGAGATTCGCTTCTTTCCTATGCGCAGTTTTCTGGTTACCAATCCGGCCGGCGTCAAGCACATCCTGCAGGAGAACCACCGCAACTACTGGAAGGGTTCGCTGTTCGCCAAGCTCAAGCGCATTGCCGGTGAGGGACTCGTCTTCAGCGACGGTGACCTCTGGCGCCGGCAGCGCCAGCTGGTGCAGCCGGCATTCCATCGCGATCGCATCGCGGCGATGGCGGACATGATGACCGGCGCGACCGCCGAGATGCTCGATCGGTGGCAGGCGCCCGCGGCCTCGGGGCAGTCACTCAACGTAGCGGCGGAGATGTCGACGCTCACGCTGCAGATCGTCGCCAAGGCACTGTTCGGCACGGATCTCGGTGATGACGAGGTGGTGTTCACCGACGCCGTCTCGGGCGGACTGGCATATGCCAACTATTTGATGAACCACTTCCTGGCGCTGCCGCTGATCGTTCCGACGCGGGCCAATCGAGCCGGTCGCCGGGCGATCGCCACGCTCGATGACATCGTCTGGAAGATCATCGCTCGGCATCGTCGCGAAGGCGGAGACCGCGGCGACTTGCTGAGCATGCTCAT
>JBGOUW010000113.1:0-11389 GCA_041477755.1 Binatia bacterium | reverse complement strand
CGATCTGCCCGTGGGAACGGGCGCGGTTCAAGAAGGCGCGATCGGTGGTGACGACACCCAAACCTTCGTTGCGGTCACACGCGGCAGCATCCCCGGGCCTGTCCAGACGTTCGTGTGTCAGTAGGAGGTTGACGGCTATGTGCGGGCGGCCGTCTGGAAATTTCCAGAGTGGATAGTCAGGGTTTTTGGAACGTCCGACACTGGGGGCGATCACTGGGCCCTCAGCAATCTCGATGTCGTGGAGCTGCGCGATTCCTCAAGCAAGTGCAGCGGCCGCGTAGCACGCCCGTTGCGCGTGATCCTCGTGCGCAATCGGCGCACCGAACAGCGCCATGATGACCAGTCGTCACAGAAGGTTGCCTGCTGCCGATTCTCGTGGCCGCACGACGCGCAGTGCAATGATTCGTCTCCCTCGCGGTCGCTCGTGGTCGTCCAGACGGCAGGCCGACGTCAACTTGCCCCTATTGGCCCTGCATCGTATAGTGCCGGCGCTTTTCCGATACATCGCCGAGACGGGAGAATGTTCGACATGAGTTCGATGCACGGCGGCCGCGTAGTGGCCAAAGCTCTCAAAGCCGAGGGCGTGTCCTTTGTCTTTACCCTGTGCGGTGGCCACGTGATGCCGATCTATGACGGGTGCATCGACGAGGGCATCGGTGTGATCGATGTGCGGCACGAGCAGACGGCAGCGCACGCGGCCGACGGCTGGGCGCGGGTCACCGGCCAACCCGGCGTGGCGATCGTGACCGCCGGGCCGGGACTCACCGACGCAGTGACTGGTGTGGCCAGCGCGCACCGCGCGAACGTGCCGATGCTGCTCTTCGGTGGCCAAGGGCCGCGTCCGTTCGCGGATATGGGCTCGCTGCAGGACATGAACCACGTCGAACTGATGCGGCCGATCACCAAGTGGGCCACCTCGGTGCCCGAGGGGCGCCGCTTGGCGGAATACGTCGCGACCGCGTTCCGCATCGCGACCACCGGCCTTCCGGGTCCGGTCTTCCTTGAGATGCCGATCGATCAGCTCTTCAATACCTACGAAGAAGAGAAGTGCGTCTTTCCCAAGCAGTATCGCAGCGACGCCGGTATGGCCGGCGATCCGCGCTACATCGAGCGCGCCTTCGAATTGCTCAAGCGCGCGCAGCGTCCGGTGGCGCTGGTCGGTACGCAACTGCGTTGGTCGCGCCGCCGCGAAGCGTACCCGAAGTTTGCCGAGACCTTTGGTTTGCCGATCTACGTCAACGGACTCGGGCGCGGGTCGCTGCCGCCCAATCACCCGAATTTCTTCTCACAGACGCGCAAGGAAGCGCTGAAGCAAGCCGATGTGGTGATCATCTTCGGCACGCCACTCGACTTCCGCTTGGGCTACGGCCGCGAGAGCCACTTCAACCCTGACGCCAAACTGATCCAAGTGGATCTCGACGGCGGCGAGATCGGGCGCAATCGCGCCATCGAAATCGGCATCATCGGCGATACCGGCATTGTGATGGAGCAGCTCAACGGCTTGGCGAAGTCGGACGGCTACGCGGCGGCGTTGGTGAAGCCGTGGCTCGATGAGATGCGCGCGCGCGAAACGCAGAAGTCGGAGCGCATGCAGCCGGAGCTCAACTCTGATGCCGTGCCGATCAATCCGTTACGCGCGTGCAAGGAGATCGCCGACTCGCTCGGGCCCGACGCGATCTGCATCGGCGACGGCGGCGACTTCGTCGCCACTGCGGCGTCGGTGCTGCGTATTCACGAGCAGGGACATTGGCTCGACCCCGGTCCGCTCGGTACGCTCGGAGTCGGCCCCGGCTACGCGATGGCGGCGAAGTTGGCGAAGCCCAAGAGCCCGGTCGTGATCATCTATGGCGACGGCTCATTCGGGCTACACGGCATGGAGTTCGAAGCCATGGTGCGGCAGAAGATCAACGTCGTCGGCGTCGTCGGCAACGACGCCGCATGGCAGCAGATCCGCCGCGGCCAGGTGCAGATGTACGGCGAAGAGCGCGCGGTGGCGACCAAGCTCAGCTTCGTTCACTACGAGAAGGTGGTCGAAGCGCTCGGTGGCCACGGCGAGTTCGTTGAACGCCCCGAAGATATTCGCCCAGCCATGGCGCGCGCGCTGGCTGCCGGCAAGCCGGCGCTGGTGAACATCCGAATCGGCGGCAGTGATTTCCGTAAGGACGCGATCTCGATTTGAGCGGACACGAACCCGCCGATGGACGCGGTTGAGCGCAGATAGACGGTTAGGATCAGCAAGGCATGCCGGCCGGACGTGACCCCACTGCAGCGATCATTGTTGTCGGCAACGAGATCCTGACCGGCAAGGTGGTCGACACCAACGCCGCCTTTCTCGCGCGCGAGCTGCATGCGCTCGGCGTCGCGTTGGAGCGCATCGTCGTCATCCCGGATGACATCGAAGTGATTGCCGACACGGTGCGCAAGTACCGTCCGCGCTACGACGCGATCTTCACCTCGGGCGGCGTCGGCCCGACGCACGATGACGTGACGATCGCAGGTGTCGCGCGCGGATTGGACCGGCGCGTCGTGCGCAACGTCGTGCTCGAGGAGAAGATCCGTGAGTTCGCGGGCGCGACGCTGAGCCCGGCGCTGCTCAAGATGAGCGAGACGCCCGACGGTGCCGAGCTGGTGTTCGGTGGAAAGCTCAAGTTCCCGACCTTGTGCGTGGAGAACGTGTATATCTTGCCGGGGATTCCCGAGCTGTTCGAGGACAAGTTTCTCGCCATCAAGCATCGCTTCGAGAGCGCGCCGTTTCATCTGCGAGTGCTGTACACTCGCGAGTTCGAGACCACGATCGCCGAGCCGCTCAATCAGACCTTGGCGGCGTTTCCGGCGCTACAGCTCGGCTCGTATCCGAAGATGAACGAGCCCGACTATCGGGTGCGGGTCACGCTCGAATCGAAAGATCGCGAGTACGTCGAGCGTGCGCTCGCGCATTTGGTCAGCTTGCTGCCTGCCGATGCGGTGGTGCGGACGGAATGAAGCCGACGGAGAGAAGTGGAATTGGAACCTTTGGAAGGAGGTGCGTGATGAGGCGGAGACTGATGAGGCGGAGACTGGTGACGATGGTGGTGCTGGCGGCGCTGCTGGTGGCGAGCCGGCCAAGTTGGGCAAAGGAGTCGAGCGACACCTACGGTCGCGAGGCTGGATATGGGACGCTGGCGGCCTTGTCGACGATGGTCTACGGCCCGTTGAAGATGGTTTATTCGCTGCTTGGCGGGTTCACCGGCGGGCTGGCCTACTTGGTAACCGTGGGTGACTTGGAGACGGCGGAAAAAGTCTGGAGCGTGTCGATGGGCGGCACCTACGTGGTGACGCCGGGGATGCTCCGCGGCGAGGAAGAGTTCCTCGTCAACGGCGCGACGCACGAAAAAGAGTGACGGTCGCTGCGTTCGCGCCGGGCGCGGGCGGAGCGCGTGGGGCGAACAGGAGAGAAGGCTATGAATAAGAACGTGGTCATTGGACTCGTGGCCGTCGTGGTCGTCGGTGTCGGCGGCTTCTTCGGGTATCAGTACATGCAGCTGCAAGCGGAAGCGAAGAAGTGGGCGGGGCCGCACAAGGAAATCGTCGAAGAGAAAAGCAGCAAGGACGGCGCCGTGACCACCTTCCACTATGTCTCCCTGATCGATGCGCCGCTCGCCGCGGTGCAGGCCGTCCTCTGGGCGCCCGAGCGCGGCCAGGAGATGATCGAGAACATCACGCTGTCGAAGTTGCTCAAGTCCGAAGGGAATAGCAAGCTAATCGAGATGAACGTGCGCGCCCTCAATCTGCCGCTGCAGTTCTATACCATGCAGTTCACCCTCGACCCCGACAAGCATCGCATCACGTTCAAAACGGTCGAGTCGCAGGCGCAAGATCTCGAAGGCGAGTACCTGCTCGAAACTTCCCCCGACGGCAAGAGCACGCGCGTGGTGTACACCTCGAAGTCCCGCGACAAGATCGCGCTGCCGTTTCCACAGTCGGTGGTGGACAGCGCCAACCGCGAGATCTTCGTCAACACCATGCGCGGCGTGAAGAAGGGCGTGCAGCAAAACGCCGCCAGCGGCTCAGCGCCTCCGGCGTAGAACGCAAGAGTCGGACGCCGTACGCGGTCCGATTGCGTTCAACGTCGCCTGCGTACTTCCGTTCGCATCATGCGGCCTGCCAGGTTCGATCGCGCGGGCCGACGTAGCGCGATTCCGGACGGATCAGGTGATCCTCTTCGAGCTGTTCGAGGACGTGCGCCGTCCATCCCCCGGCCCGCGCGATGGCGAAGGTCGGCGTGAACAGATCGGTGGCCAGGCCGATGCCGTGCAGGAGCAGCGCGGTATAGAATTCCACGTTGGTTTCGAGCCGCCGCCCCGGCTTCAGCTCGGCGAGCGTACGCACGACGACGCCTTCGACATTGCGAACCGTGTTGTACAGCGTGGTGTCGTCGGCGCCCTCGAAGAGCTGCGCTGCCGCGCGACCGAGCACGTCGGCGCGCGGGTCACGTACCTTGTAGACGCGGTGGCCGAAGCCCATGATGCGTTCACCCGCGGCGAGCGCCTCTCGCACGTAGACTTCGGCCTCATCCGCCACGCTGCGCCCTGACGCGGCGGCGCGACCTTGTATCGCAAAGACCATGTCGAGCGCCGGTCCCGGCGCGCCGCCGTGCAGCGGACCTTTCAGTGCACCGATCGCTCCCACGAGCGCCGACACCATGTCGGAGCGAGTGCTGACGATCACGCGCGCAGCAAACGTTGACGCGTTCATCCCGTGATCGACCACGGTGTTGAGGTAGGTCTCCAGGGCGCGCGCCACCGCGGGCAGGGGCACCTCGCCGGTGAGCATGTAGAGATAATTTTCGGCGTGCCGAAGCGTCGGATGGGGGGTGATGGGGCTGAGCCCGTGGCGCAATCGGGCGTACGCTGCCACGACGGTGGGGAAGCGACCGACCAAGCCGGCAGCGCGCCGCAGGTTGGCGGTGCGGGATTCGTCAGTCGGCTCCGGGTCCGCGAGCGTCAAGGTCGCCACGCCCATGCGCAACGCGTCCATCGCCGGCAAGCTGCGCTCCGCCGCGGCCCGCAAGACCGCGAGCGTGGCGTCCGGCAACGTCCGCTGTGCCGCCAACTCGTCGCGCAACGCGCTGCACTCCTCGGCCGTCGGCAGCCGATCGTGCCACAGCAGGAACAGCACGTCCTCGAAGGTGGCGTACGGCGCCAGCGCGTCGAGCGGGAAGCCGCCGATGATCAGTTCGCCGCGTTCGCCGTCAACGTGACTCAGGCGGGTCTCGGTGACCACGACCCCCTTCAACCCGTACGCGATCGCCGGCGGTGTTGGTGGACTGGGTGGTCCAATGCGACGGACCGGAACATGCTTCACGCGCGCCATGCGTCACCTCCCTGTGTGTGTGCCTGCGTTACGTCCGATCATGTATTGCGTCTCTCATACGTTGTCAACATTGATCGTCTCATCAATATCTGGATTGATAAATCAATGCGTAGTAGAGAGAGGCGCGATGTCCGCATTCCTCTCGGCCGCCGAGGCAGCCGCTGAACTCGGCATCAACCTGCCCACGCTGTACGCCTACGTCAGTCGCGGGCTGATTCGCTCCGAAGCGGAAGGCAAGGCGCGCCGGCGCCGCTATCTCGCCGACGACATCTGGTTGCTCAAGCAGCGCAAGCAGCATCGGCGCGATCCCAGTAAGGCGGCGCAGGAGGCATTGCACTGGGGCATGCCGGTGCTGGAATCGCGTCTCTCGGTCATTCACGACGGCCGGCTGTATTACGTCGGACGCGACGTCGTGACGCTGGCGCAGACGTGTACGATCGAGCAGGTCGCGGCGCTGCTGTGGATGGCCGACATCGCTGCCCCGTTCCCCGATGAACTGCTGGTGCTACCGGAGTGGAAGACGCTGACCCAGGTGGCGACGGGGTTGCCACCGCTCGAGGCGCTACAGGTCTTCTTGCCGGTGGCGGCGGCGCACGATCCGCACGCCTACGACATCCGGCCGACCGCGGTGCAGCGCGCCGGCGCGCGCATTCTGCGACTGCTCGCCGCCGCGGCGGTGGGCGCACGGCCGACGCGCGAGCCGATCGCGCAGGTGTTGCAACGTCGGTGGGCACCGAAGGAACCCGCGGTCGCCGCGTTGCTACAAGCCGCGCTGGTGCTGTACGCGGACAACGGACTCAACCCCTCGAGCTTCACCGCACGCTGCGTCGCCTCGGCGGGCTCTACGCCGTACGCGCTGGTCGCCGCCGGACTCGCCGCGCTACAGGGCTCGAAGCACGGCGGCGCCTGCGAGCGCGCGCAAGGCATGCTGGAAGAAGTGGGCGAAGCGCGTGGCGCGCAACGTGCGGTGATGGCGCGCATGCGACGCGGTGAAGCAGTCCCCGGCTTCGGTCATCCGTTGTACCCCGCAGGCGATCCACGCGGCGCGTTCCTCATGCAGCTGGTCGCCGAGCATCGTCCGAAATCACCCGGAGTCAAACTGGCCTTGGCACTTGCCGCCGCGGTGCACGAGTTGATGAACGAGCATCCGACAGTCGACTTCGGGGTCGTGACGCTGTGTCGAGCGCTCGGTTTGCCAGCCGGCGCGGCGCTGTCGCTGCTCGGTGTCGGCCGTATCGTCGGCTGGATCGCGCACGGGCTCGAACAATATCAAGAAGGCCGCGAGATCCGTCCGCGCGCCCGCTACGCCGGCAATCTGCCGCGCAGCGCCTAGCTCCCTGCCAATGTCCGCAAGGTTCTGGCTCCATCTCCATCCGCTGCTGGCGTTGATCGCGGTGGCGATGCTCGCCTACGTCGGGCAACTCGGCTTCCGCGGTCGGCAGGCACGCCGCGGCGGTGAGGCGATGCTCCGCCGCCACGCGCGGATCACGCCCTACGTTTACGCGCTGGTGCTGATCAACTGGATGCTGGGCGTGACCTCAGTGTGGTTGGGGCGCACAGACCTCGACCTCGCCGCCAGCGGCCATTTCAAAGTTGGGTGCTATCTGGTGGTGACGCTCACCGCTGCGCTGCTGCTGTCGCGCTGGATTGATCGGGTTCCGAATGGTCGCACGATTCATCCGTTGCTGGGCGCGCTGGCCGTGCTGCTGGCTGGGTTTCAAGTTTTCCTCGGCTTGCAGATCATGCCGAAGTGAAAGACAGTGCCGGGGACAACCGGAGGTTCTCATGCGCGGAATCATCTTTCACGGTCCCCACGATGTGCGAGTCGAATCGGTCCCCGACCCACGGCTCGGTGATTCACGCGGCGCGATCGTGCGCGTGACCCGGGCATCGATCTGCGGCTCGGACCTCCATCTCTACCACGGCACGGTGCCCGCCGAGCCGGGCGTGGTGATCGGTCACGAATGTGTCGGTGTCATCGAAGATGTCGGGCGCGACGTGCGCCGCTTCAAGAAGGGCGATCGCGTGATCGTGCCCGGGGTGGTGGGCTGTGGCGACTGCGAGCCGTGCCGTCGCAGTTATCCGGTCGGCTGCGTGAACTTCTTCAACAAGGTGTACGGCATTGTGAAGGCACTCCCGGGTGGGCAAGCCGAGGCGATTGCCGTGCCGAATGCCGACGCCAATCTCTACCCGTCGCCGTCGGAGCTGAGCGATGAGCAAGTGTTGTTTCTCACCGACATCCTTCCCACCGGGTACTACGCGGCGCAAAACGCAAACATCAAGCCTGGCCAGACGGTGGTGGTCATCGGTTGCGGGCCGGTAGGACTGTTCGCACTGCTGAGCGCGCAGCTGTTCGGTGCGGCGCAGATCTTCGCCATCGACAAGGTGGGCTATCGGCTCGAACGCGCAAAGCAGTACGGGGCTATTCCCATCGATGCGAGCAAGGAGGACGTTCAGCAGCGGATCTTCGAAGCCAGCGACGGCCGCGGTGCCGACGCCGTGATCGAGGCGGTCGGCGCGCAGGAGACGGTCCATCTCGCGTTTCAGCTCGTTCGGATCGGTGGCACGGTGTCGGTTGTCGGCGTCCTCATCAACGACGACTTCAGCTTCCCGATGGGCACGGCGTTGATGAAGGACCTCACCTTCCGCATCGGCCTGGTCAACGTGATCGGGTTCATCCCCACGCTCCTGCCGCTGGTGCGATCGGGGCGCCTCGATCCGACGCAATTGATCTCGCACCACATGCCGCTGGCTGAGGGGGCGGAGGCATACCAGCTCTTCGCTAGCCGCACCGACGGCTGCCTGAAAATCGCGCTGCAGCCGTAACGATCGCGTCCATTCGTTCGCAAGATACGGACGGTGCGGCGCTCGCGTTTCCTAGGCGCGGGAGTGCGCCGCGGCCGGTCACGCCAAAGCGAAGGCGAGGCGGGAAGCCGGTGCGTGGTCTGGATGTTGGAAGCGCTTACTCTCAACACGAGGAGGGCGCAGTGCCGAGGGTGAGAAGCCAGAAGCCGCAGCGAGAAGGCCGGGCGAAGCCGCCGTCGGCCGCCCCGCGGTTGTCGGGTGAAGATTTGTCCTTCTGGTGGTTCGACTCGCCGATGCAGCCGACCACCATGGCGATGTTGATGGTACTCGATCGCTCGCCCGACGATGCGCAGCTCAGGCTGGCGTTCGAGCGCGCGGTGGCGGCAGTGCCGCGGTTGGCGCAGCGCGTCGCCGATGCCCCGCTCGATCTGACCCTTCCGCACTGGGAACTCGATCCGACCTTCGATCTCGACTATCACGTGCGCCGCCACGCGCTCTCGGGAGCGGGTGATATGGCGGAGCTGTTCCATGAGATCGCCCCGGCCTACGAGGCGCCGTTTGATCGTTCGCGCCCGCTGTGGGAAGCGCGCGTCTACGACAGGCTGGGCCGCAATCATCGCGCGGCGCTGTTCTTCAAGTTGCATCACGCGGTCGCCGACGGCGTCGGCGGCAATGCGATCTTCGCCGCGATGAGCGATTGGGAGCGCGAGCCGAACGCACAGGCGAAGCCGGAAGTAGATCATCGGTCGAAGGGCGGGTGGCCGGCGCCGCGACCGCTGAGTGAGCGGGTACTCGACGCGCTGCGCGATCGCGTGGAGCTGGACTTCGAGCGCGCGAGTGCGGTCGCCAGCACCGTAGTCGACACCATCCAGCATCCCGAGAAATTGAGTCGTGCGCTGGAAGCGGTGCGATCGATGGTCGCGACCCTGCGCTTCGATAGTCACTCGCCACTGAAAGCCACCGCGGGTCGCGCACGGCATCTGAGTGGAACCGACTTGCCGTTCGAGGAAGTGCGGGCGCTGCGGCACGCACTCGGCGGCTCGATGATCGACGTGATCCTCACGATCATGGCGCGGGCGATCGGCAGGTGGCACGCGGCCCACCACCTGAGCCAGGTGCGTGAGCTGATGACGCTGGTGCCGGTGAATCTCCGCAAGCCGGAGCAATGGGCCGAGCAGGCGAACGTGGGTAACGTGGCGACCGGGATCCTCGTGCCGTTGCCAATCCGGATGCGTAGCGCGTTGGCGACCTATCGCGAGATTCACCAGCGGATGGAAGCGAAGAAGGTCGATCCACTGTCGACGGCGTCGCCGCTGCTTGCCGAATGGTTGAGCGTGCTGCCGCGCTCACTAGTTACCTGGATGGCGGAGGCGAGTTTTGGCAGCGTCGACTTCATCGTCACCAACGTGCCCGGGATTCTGGTGCCGCGCTATTTGGCGCGCGCCGAAATTCTGGCCGCGTACCCGTTCGCACCGGTAGCCATGAAGAGTCCGGTGAGCGTAGCGCTGTACGGCTATCGCGACCGGCTCTTCATCGGGCTCAACTCCGACGAAGCGCTGATGCCCGACGTTGATGGCTTCACGGTGATGATCCGCGAGGCGTTCGAAGAGCTGTGCGCGGCGGCGGGTACTCACGCCGCCGCACCGGCGGCGATCTCCTCGATGCGATCGACGCGCGGACCGGCGGCGAGCCACGTGGTGGCGGAGCGGCGGCCGGCGGCGTGCATCGCGGCGAGGATACCGCGTTCGAAATAGAGATACGATCCGGCGTTGAACACCGCGTCGCGGGCGGGACGCACGGCATCGTACAGCGTCACCTCCCGATATGGGCTGTGATCGAGTTGCGCCAGCCGGTTGCGTTCGAGCAACAGCTTGCGGTCGACGTTGTAGGCGTTCTCCAGCAGGCTATCGACCGTGCGCTCCACGGCGCGGCCGAAGTGGGGCAGGGGACCGCGCTGCAGATCGGGCGGCTCGGTCACCAGCACCGTGATGATCTCTTCGGCCCCCAGGGCCACCACCGGCGCCAGCGGGGTGTTGACCAGTAAGCCGCCGTCCCACAGCAAGTGGCGGCCGATGCGCACCGGCGGAAACAACAGCGGGATGCTCGCGCTCGCCAGCACCATATCGACGGTGATGTGATCGACGATGTTGTAGTCGGGCGGCTTGGTCAGCGCCGTCTCGGCATTGACGAAACGGACGACGTGCCCGGTGTGCGCGTCGACGGTGTTGATGGCGAGCCGATGGCCGTTGCAGGGAATCCGTTCCCCGTCGAACGCATCGACGAGACGTTCACGCAATTGCGAGGTGTCGGCGACATACGGCTCGTCGATGCCGCCCATGAAGCGGCTGATCAGCTCGAAGCGCGTGGTGAGCAGATACTCGACCCACACGGCGGCGAAACTGCCGCGCTGCGGCGGAAAGTGGTTCTGGGCGCGCTGAATGAACGCGCGCCAAGGCGCGAACGATTGCATCCAGCGCGCCGACTCTTCGAGGGTCAGGCGCAGGAGCGTGCGCACGGCGCTGTGAAAAAACACCGCACTCGCCACCACCGGTGGGTTGTCGGCGATCTCGTTCCAGAAACGCATCATCTCGCGCGGCGACTTGCCGGCGGCGATCAACGCGGCGTTGATCGCGCCCGCGGAAGTGCCGGACAGCACCGTGGGGCCCGCTGCAAAGCGCGGATCGCGCAACAAACGCTCGTACACGCCGACTTGAAACGCCCCGCGCGCGCCACCACCCGACAACACCAGGCCCAACGTTCGCGACCTGCGCGGCCCAATTGCAATCTGCTTCATGGTCTCGCTCCCTTCCGCCCCTCCGGCTCCACCCGACCAGCATGAACATAGAGGAAGAGTCATCACTCCGTAAAGGGGGCGAGATGACGATAGTCAGCGATCGCCGGCCAGGGGACTTGGCACCTGATGTGCGCCGGAAGGAAAGCGAACTGGCGGGCTTGTTGCGACCATAGGCCGCGCTGTGTATGGTGCCGAGCGTTTGTGTGACAGACGGCGTGGAGGAACGGTGAGACGTCAACACTCTATGGTGACCGCGCTGGCTCTGGCCCTAGTGGCCGGTGCTTGGGGCGGCTGCAGTCCGCAAGGCGATGAGATTCTTGTCGGCGAGTACGGCTCGCTGACGGGGGGCACCGCGACCTTTGGGACGTCGACACACGAAGGCGTGCTGCTGGCGTTGAAGAAGGTCAACGATGCCGGCGGTGTGTTGGGCAAGCAGGT